>JAITNQ010000206.1 GCA_031290435.1 Candidatus Symbiothrix sp.
ACCATATTATCCGAAAACAGGTCGCTGAAGATAATCGGACTGCCCTGTACATCATAGAATGGAGCAACACGGTCGTAAGCCCAACTGTTCTGATGTCCGTCGATATATTTACTGTATAATAGCGTGTAACCGAGAACCATCTGTTTTAATCTGAGATAAGCAGCATTGAACAGATATTTCGTTTGTGTATTGACAGTTGCCGTGTACATCGGAAACTCAGCGTCAGTTCTTTCCGGAGTCCACGAACGGTCGTACATCCATTGCGAGCCGGCGCCGCCGCCCCAATAAGCATTACTGCCAATCCAAAGGTCTCTCTTTCCTACGCCTTGAATGAAAAAATTAAGGTCGAAACCTTTGTAATAAACATTGCCTGTGAAACCATATCTATAACGTGGCGTACTGTTACCGATAACTCTTCTGTCTCCCGGATTATCTACCGTCGATGTACCGGCATTTATTTGTCCGTCTCCATTGATGTCTCTGTACCAGATATATCCCGGATAGAAATTAGTGCCCGGATGATAAGGACCGTTGAAGGTGTATCCTGTCCCGGAAGCATTTTTCACGAGATCTGCTTCCTGCAAAATTCCTCCCGTTTCGTATCCCCAAATGTCATTGAGATATGCGCCGTCATACAAAATGCCGATATTTTTGGTCGGATTGGCGGCATAGTGCAGCACTTTCGTCCGTGCATCGTACAAAGTAAATTCGGCGCTGTAACGTAAACCGTTATCCAATTTGTCTTTCCATTGCAACGCCAATTCAAAACCCTTCGCTTTTATTGAACCGGAATTTTCCAGGGGTGCAGATGCTCCCAGCGTAGAAGGATAAGCTACAACGCCGTTTGTAAGAATATCGGTGGTTTTACGTTCATAAATTTCAAATGAGAGATTCAGACGGTTATGAAGGAATGCGGCATCAATACCGAGATTCGTAGTAGTCGCTTTTTCCCATGTCAATGTGGGTGATACCAAACCGGGAACTTTTACCGCAGTTACATATTTACCATCAATAATAAATCCTGCACTTTCGGAAGACATAAGCGCCTGATAAGGATAATAATCACCTGGCTGACTGCCTAATTTTCCCCATGAACCTCTTATTTTAAGATTGTTTAACCAACTTTTTGTCGATTCCATAAAACTTTCTTCTGAAATACGCCATCCCGCAGAGAATGAGGGGAAGAAGAAATAGCGTTCATTGGGAGTGAAACGCGAACTGCCGTCGTACCGTCCATTGACTTCGAAAAGATAGCGTTCGGCAAAATTATAATTGATTCTGCCGAATGCTGCACGTCCGGTTATGCGGTGTGCGTCTGTTTCAATCGTGTTCAGCGTGATATCTTCGACTGCTGTGGGTTTCATGATATCAGGAGAAAACAAACCTCTCAGATTGGAGACCGTTTCTCCGTATTCCACATTTTCCTGGCTGAAACCGGCGATAGCGGATACGTTGTGCTTACCGGCAAAGCTCTTGTTGAAATCCAGATACGCATTGACAACATACGTATCGGTGGAATTGCGGAGTAAACGCGCTCTGTTATCCTGTGCTTCCGCCTGTTCGGCTACCGTGTTTGCCCAACTGATGTTCACATAGTCGTGTTTCGGACTGCGGCGTGTTGATTTCGTCGATTGCGGCGTGTATGACAAATCCGCTTTCGCTTTCAATACTTTCGGAATAATGATAAATTCGGGCGAAACCGACAGCAAAGTTGTTGTGGATGTAGTGTTGATTCTTGCACCGTAAGATATCCATGCGAGGATATTGTCGGTATAAGCATTGGGAATAGGATCGTTTGGACTTGTCGTAATCGGCATATTGATATTTTTACCGGTTTCCGCTCTCATTTGCGCCCAGAGATTGCCTTTTCCGCCTACAAGATAAGGCGTTTCGTAATTCGTCTGATTGTAAGTGGCTTTTGCATCAATATTGAACCATTCTTTTATCTTGGCGTTGATGCGCACCGTAGCATTGTAACGCTTATATTCGTCGGTATTGATTTTGTACATCCCTTCCTGATCCTGATAACCTACAGAAAGATAATACGCCATTTTTTCCGTACCGCCCGAAAAATTAACATTGTGTTTTTGCGTCGGCGTCCTGTCTCTGACAACCACTTTATACGGATTCATATTAGCCGCCCATATAATGGTAGTGCCATCCATATAATATGCGTTCTCGGGTCGCGGATCGTTCATGTATTTCTGAATAGCCTCCAATTTAACTCTGTCGGCAGAACCGACCGAACCGCCTGTCCATTCCGACTTATCCATTATTGATTTCTGGATAGTATAGGCGTCAAGAATGTCAGGCAATGCCGAAGGGGTATCCCATGAAAGGTCGTAACTGTAGCTGATTTTGCCTTTCTGACCGAATTTACCGGACTTGGTGGAGATCAATATTACACCAAATGTAGCTTTTGTCCCGTAAATAGCGGCTGCTGAAGCATCTTTTATCACGCTCATGCTCTCTATATCATTAGGATTCATCTGATTGAGCATTGTCGGGCTTACTTCTACACCATCCACTAAAATTAATGGAGCATCGTTGGTAACAACCCAATTGCCATCCGAATCTTTCCCAATAGATGTTCCTCCACGGATATTGAAGGAAGGAACGGTGTTTGGCGCTCCGTTAGCAATACCTATATTCAAATTGGGAACAACACCCTGCAATGCCTGTCCGATGTTTGCCACAGGACGGTTTTCGAAAGTCTCTGCAGACACCGTGCTCACGGCGCCTGTCAGATTTACCTTTTTCTGTGTCTGAAAACCGACTACTACGACTTCCTCTAAAAACTGATCGTTTTCTAATAGCTTTATTAAAAGGTCTTTTCCACCCCACGCGGCAGCATCAACTTCCTGCGTTACAAATCCGATATACGAAAATACCAAAATGGTGTTTGTCCCGGATACAGAGATAGAGAATTTCCCTTCCACACCCGTTGAAGTACCGATGGAAGAACCTTTTACTTTGACTGTCGCTCCTATGATAGGCTCGCCTGTGACGTCGGTCACGGTTCCGGTAATCCTAACTTCTTGTTGTTGTAAATTCGAAGTGGAGAGGGAATTTGTTCCTTGTTTGGTAAGTACGATGTGCGTACCGCTCATAGCGTATTCGACGTCCGTATCGGCAAGCATTTTGTCTAAAACTATGCCTACGGGCGTTGTTTGGGCTTTCACCGAAACAATGCGGTCTACGTCCACCTGATCGTTGAAGATGAACAGATAATCGGTTTGTTTCTCAATTTCGTCAAGAACTTCGCTTAGCGCAACTTTGTTTTTGTTAAGCGTTATTCTTGCATTTTGTGCGTATGAATTGTCTGCAAATGCGCATACAACACATACTGTCAGCATAAACATTGTTAGTCTCATAATTCTAAAGATTTGTTTTAGAATGAATTTTTCAGGGTAAAACCCTTTTATTAAAGATTTATTTTTCATACTTTTGCATTGAATTTCTTATTTAATACAGTTTTAAATAATTGTGTTAATATTTAGACCGGCACACACGCGAGATGCGCAAAGCCGGTTTTTTCCTTGGTACAGATTTAGTTGTTTATGTTTTCATACGTATCAAAATTAATGGTTTAACTTCATTTTATTTCTATTATCTGATTCTCATCGTCTCTGACGATTTCAAATGGGATATTTTTCTGCAAAGCCCGTAGCGCGTAATCTACACCGTCGGTATATCTGAATTTGCCCGTGTAATGACGTTTCAGGACTTTTTGATTTAATACCTTGATTTTTACGTCGTAATAGCGTTCCAAATCGTGCATTATCTCAACAAATGTGTTGTTACTGAAGCAAATCAGCCCTTCGCGCCAGCGGTAATGCGTGAAGTCTTCTACCTTTTCTACCCGCAGCTTTCCCGCAGATAGAGAGGCTTTCTGACCGGGCAACAGACGGACTTCCGATGCTGCGCCGTCACTCAACCGTACACAAACGTTGCCTTCCATCAATGTCGTCTCAAAAACGCTCTCCAACGAATATGCCTGCACGTTGAAACTTGTACCGGTCACTTCGATTTCGCCGTCTTTCGTAATGACTGTGAATGGTCGATCCTTATCCTTCGCTACCTCAAAATAGGCCTCGCCGTCCAACTTCATCATTCTCTCTTTACGTCCAAAAACGACAGGATATGAGATACTTGTACGTGCATTGAGCCAAACGTTGGTGCCGTCGGGCAGGGTAAGATTCACTCGCTGACCCGCAGGTACAGTAATCGTCTGCGTAGCTTGCTGAGCGGTTTCGTCGCTCTCTCTATTGAATATAAAATAACTGATACATAACGTGATAACTACAATTGCAGCTATCTTCAGGAGATTTTTCAGTACGGGCAGTAGATGCTTGCGTTTTTCAGGGATACTATCATCGACATTCATTATCGACATGTCGAATAGTTTCCTCTCATTCAGCCAGATACGATGATTATCGTCTGACTCTTCGAGCCATTCCTGCAAACGGGCTTCTTCGTCCGGCGAAGATGTCCCGTTGAAAAACCGGTATATTGCTTCTTTGTCCATTTTGTGGCTTTATATACGAATAACACTTCAGCAGGCAACATCCCCAGTAAAATTATTCAAAAAAAAACATAAAAATATAGGAAAATAATCTTTAAGGCTTATTCTCAACAGTTTAAGCGCTTTGGAAATATGAAACTCGACGCCTTTGACCGTCAATCCGGTTTTTCCGGCGATTTCGAGGTAGGTTTTGTTCTGATAGCGGCTCATGACGAAGATACGGCGGGTCTGTTCGGGCATGGCGTCAAGCGTCTTGCGAATGATTTCGCGGACTTCATTGCCGAACAGTTCGGTCGGCTCGCAGGCTTCGAGAGTGGATATTCTCATCTGTAATGCCCAATCACTGTGTGCTTTGATGTCTTCTGCCGCTGTATCTGCGATTTTTAGATGGCGCAGATAGTTCAGGCATTTGTTCTTGACCGTCGTCAGGATATATGCAGGCAAATTTTCGTTCGAAGGGATAGATGTGCGGTTTGCCCAGAACTGCACGAAAGCGTCCGAAGTAATATCCTCAGCTACAGCCAAATCTTTCGTATAAGAATGAGCAAAACAAATAAATCTGTCCCGATAATCCGAATAGAGCCGGTTGAATATTTTTAAATAAGTTGCCTCATCCATGACTGTCTTGAAAATATAGTTTTTTTTCTTCGATCGAATATACAAAAGTACTATATCCTTTTCTAATTAAAAAGGAGGCACGCCTTTTTTTGAATTATTAATTAAGTTCCCATTCGTTTGAGAACGAATAAGGCCGGTTACATTTCGCTACCACACGCAGGCTGTCGGGCGTATTACCCACTTCAAAACGGATTTGAGCGCCGCTTTTCAGTTTATCCGCTGAGCTGTAAAGATAAGTATTTTATTGCAAGCGAAGTCCATATCTTCCACAATTACACAAATGGCACGAATAAATCAAATATTCGTGCCATTCGTGAAAAAATATCACTTATTGATTAATATTGAACGTTACAATCTTGCTTCCCCTGTATCCACCCTTGCCGTGCAGAATAAGTTCGGCAGTTCCGACCTTGACGTTATTGCGGTAGGTAACGGTAAAATCTTTCGCAAAGACAAGTTTGACGGTCTGCTGTCCTTCACCTGTATAGAAGACGTCCGGAATGACGATGACCTGCTCGCCGGTATATGTCTGCGTCGGAATGTCGCCGACGGCAAAGTTTGCGATGTCTTTGCGGGTATGACGCGGGCTGTGCTCGTTGAAATAGCTTATTTCCCGATTGAGTTGACGGATAAATTCGGTGTATGTCTCGGCGTCGTCGAGGGTAGCGGCGGCGGCTATCCGTTCGATCATCTGCCGGTAGGTATCATCGACTTGCTTGCGAACATCCCTGAGATTGGCGTCGGGTTTGCCGGCCCATTCGACATTGCGCTGTTCAAATAGTTCGTCGAAAGCCTTATGAGCGGCTTCCAGTTCGTCGATCCAACCGGCGAGGCCGAGAAGGGTGACGTCACCGGTGAATTTGCCGCGCAAGTCGTCTATCAGGATACCGACGGCGGTGGCTTCACCTTCATACGATTTGCTTTCAATGTTGCCGAAAGCCTTCATTCGCGCATGGATGCGGTCGGCGGCGGCGACGATTGCAGGGTCGAAATGGTGCAGTCCGGCATTGATGACGCTGTTGATACCGACGATTGTACGGTCGATACGTGCATCGGCTTCGGCAATCAGGTGTGAGAGTGCGCTGCCACGTTCGGCGTCCACCAGCCGACTTTCCTGCGCCAGCAGGTCGAGCAATGGGACATAGAGCGCTACAACAAGGTTTTTGATGGCAGGAAACCTGTCAAGTAACTGGTAGAAGAGTTTCATAAACTGAAAATGCTCTTCGGAGAGAAGGCGCGAAAGGCGCAAATTTAAAAACTTCATACTGTTAAAAATTTATTAGTTAAACATGCTAAAAAAATAACGTGTTGCATCGTTGCAGGGCTACGACGGGGCAAAAAACGATTTTTGAAGTCGTTGTAGTGCTACGACGACGTGAAAAATGATTTTTGAAGCCATTGTAGTGCGGCGACGGGATGAAAAATGATTTTTGAAGTCGCCGGCATGCGCCGACGAGGTGAAAAACGATTTTTGGGGTTGTCGCGGAGCGGCGACAAAGAAAAAAGACCAAATTTTGATCGTTAAAGTTTTCAATAGAGTTGACGTATATATTAAATCCTTTCATAAGCAAAAATCTTTTATACTTTTAAAACCGCCTCAAAGATAAACATTTGCTTTTAACCGCCAAATTTTTTAGCCTCTTTTTTGCAATTATTCTTCACAATGCTATCTACCAGGGCGTCTCTGTGGGGATGGGCTTGACATGACGTGTGTGTGGGCTAAGCCACTCTTTTCCATAAGCTGCCTCCACATCCGTCATATTACACTCCATTGAGAGCAGTACATCCAATCCCATCTTCTCTTTGATCACCCTTGCCATCCATGGACGCATTGGCATTTTGGCTTTCTGCAAAGCTATGGCTTCTTCGTGCTTGCCCTCCTTTTCAAGGGCGATTGCCTGCATAATAATAGGCATGTCTCGTTTCGTGAGTCGTTCACTTTCTTCTCTTGTCATAATATACTTTGTTGTTTATCTTTGTTATTAACCGATGCAAACTTACATGAAAATTTTCGGATTTACAAGTGCGTGCTATAAAAAAAACTCCGTAAAAAAAATCCCCCTCCATTTCCCCGTTTCTGGGGTTGGATGAGGGATTTTTTAACAAAGGATTAAACCAAGTTTATTTCTTGGTGAACTTTTCCACAAAGATCTGGCCGCCTTTCCTCAGTTTCAGGATATAGACGCCTTTAACCAAACCGGAAACATTGACGGATTGTTTCGTGAAACCGGTTTCCAAAATAATACGTCTTCCGATCAGGTCGGAAATTTCCAAAACATCGATTTTTTCCCACGGATGGTTGATAAACAATGTTGCGCTTACCGGATTGGGATAGATGTTAACCTTTTCGTTTCCGGGACTGTTGATCCCGGTAGTTCCGGTCACTATCCGGTAAGGTTCCGACGGATTGCCGTAAATAGCATCGGAGGAGAATACGTG
>JAITNQ010000219.1 GCA_031290435.1 Candidatus Symbiothrix sp.
GTCTCGCTGTGTTACTTGTGATTTTGCGATATAAAAATCACTCACCATTACCCGATGTTGAATCTCATCCGTACCGCGCTCTGGTTCTCCGGTGGGGCTTCCCATTGTAAACATCCCGCCTTTAATGAGGACAAAATCATCGGGGAACCGGCTTTGTGCCATTACGGAAACGGCGGCAAAATTGCCGGCGGCAAAAAGTGTGATGGAACAAAGTAAAAGTGTTTTCATTTCGTTACCTCCTATTTATTCAAAAATCGCCATAGCTTCTTTTAGAAGCAAAGGTATTTTTAGCTTTTGCGGACAGCGGTTTTCACAGGACCCGCACTCAATACAATTAGAAGCCTTTCCAAATCTGGCCAATCCATAACTATAACGACGTTTGGCATAGGGCTGGTCTTTATAGATCCGGTAATCATTCATAATTTCCATTACTTTAGGAATGTTTATATTTTGCGGACACTCTTCAACACAGTATTTACAGCCTGTACAGCCAATAATCTCTACTAGGCGAAGTTCTTTCACGGCGCTTTCAATAGCAGCTAGTTCTTTATTATCCAGAGGCTTAAATTCTTTCATAAATGAAACATTATCTTTCATCTGTTCCAGATTGGACATTCCACTGAGGACAGTTACTATTCCGTCCAAAGATGCGGCATATCTTAAAGCCCAGGAAGCAGGAGAAGCATTGGGATTCGCTTGTTTGAAAATGGCGGACACTTTCGGACGCAAATTTGCCAAAGTCCCGCCTTTTACCGATTCCATAACAATGACCGGCTTATCATGCTTCCGCGCCGTTTCGTAACAGGCTCTTGACCGGATAATAGTATCTTCCCAATCAGCATAGTTGATCTGCAACTGAACAAATTCAATTTCAGGGTGTTCGATAAGCAGACGGTCAAGAACGTCCTCACTGTCATGAAAACTAAACCCAATATGTTTTGCTTTCCCTTGGGCCTTTATTTTGTTAAGGAATTCCCAGGCTCCGAATTGTTCGGCTTTTTCAGTATTGGAAGACGGGAAACGGTCGGAAACCACAGAACTAAGTCCGTGCAGCAAATAAATATCAAAATAGTCAACGCCAGCCTTTTCAAGTTGATTGTTAAAAATTTGTTCTACATCGGCCTTGTTTTCAATCGTCCATACAGGTAACTTGGTCGCCAACTGAAAGCTGTCCCTGGGATAGCGATTTACCAGTAATTCACGCGCAGTTGTTTCGGATTTTCCTCCCATATAGACATAAGCGGTATCAAAGTAGCTAAAACCGTTTTCCATATAGAGGTCTATCATTTTTTTGGTGAGGGCCATATCAATTTTGCCATTTGGCATAACTGGAAGGCGCATGAGTCCAAAGCCGAGTTTCTTAATATTTTCGCCGAGATAGGATTGTCGCATTTTACTATTTCTCCTTTACTTATCCAGTTCTATCTCTGACTCCACGGAGCCGGGGTATCTATCAAAAACTTCCAGACCTGCACTAATTTTAGCAATGACAATCAACCTACGATTGGGTAATGCCGTTCCAGCCAGAGGGGAACCTTCGCCGCTTTGCGGCTCGATGTCGGTTCCATGCCGATAAAAGAGCGCCATGTCGTTATTGGGAAGCCAAAAGCCCAAATCGCCACGCTCATACGTGTTTTGAAGCTCTGCCTTTGTTGAAAGGGAACGCGATAAGTGCCAATATTTTTCCCTGTTTGTGTAGTCGTTGGTTTTAACGGTTACCGGCAAAAAGCTTAGAAAATCTTTTGTTGCTTCGTTGTCTATCAATGTTGCGAGTAACACCGTATTTCCAACAGTAATTTTGAGCCGTTTCCCGCTTGGTTCGCTGTCCTGCGCGAAAATGTTTTGAGACGGGATAGCTCCCATCACAACCAAAAAGGAAAAACATTAAACCATAGTTTCATCAATTCATCCGCGACAACGGCGCGTTTTTCGCCCTGAACAACCACCCCCAAGACAGGTTCGTTAAAACACTCTATCCGTAAATCCTCGTTCCGCCTGTAGAGACGCAAACCTTCAATGGCGGTAAGGAATTCTCCCGGTTCAGGCACTAATTGCGGCAATTTTGTTTTGAGCCGTTCATTGACCTGCCGGACGGCTTGTTTGTCAATCTTCATGATACATCACTGTAACACACCTGGTTAAATTAGGCAAGATATTGGTGTGATTAGGTATAGAGAGAAAAGGTGGTAGGCACTGAATTTAGTGAATGCTCTATGCGCAGCATTTTTTGGGTTGGCAAAACGTGGGTAAAGTGAGCCGTGGGAAGGATCGCAGCGACTGACCTAGGCGAACGGAACCCCGAGGGTGCTTTAGCGCCCGAAGCGTATACTGCGGCAGCAGCTGCCACTTACGTTGACTTCTTATTCATTTGCATATTCATTATAGTGTGTTTTTCAACATCAACATTAAAATTGTTAAAAGTCCAATCTGTAAAATGGGCATAATGCTTATTGAATTTCCAAAATATATCAAAATTATCTTTTTTTGAAAAATTTATAGTATCTTTTCTGCAAAATGGAATTATGAAAACAAATATCATTGTAGTTATTCTTATTTCAGCGTACATATATGGCAATGAATCATTTTCATTTTTTCGTCTGTAGATCATAAACATAGGTTGATCGTGATAGTTTTGAAAATCAATTTTTGCGGCAATCGCTGGCAACTCAAGTAGAGTTCCATCGTTTTTAATGTCCATTATCCATTCTATGGTTCTACTAAAATTTGGTATTTCTTTATTTGGAATAACTGCCATGACGTATTTTACAAGTGCCCTGTATATATTCATGAAATTTATATCCTTTGAGAATTCCAATGGAATTTTAAAATTTTCATTTGAAAAGTTAATGTTATTTGCTGTATCATTAGTTCTTTGAATAATGATAGCATTTGTACCATTGTGGGATATCTCTGTTCCATTTTTAAATTTTAATTTCGGTACACCCTTTTTGCCTTTTTTTCCATAAAGAACACGAAAAAGTTTTAAGTATTCAAAAATATCTAAATCTATTGTCTTAGAAAATTTATCGTTACAACTATCACATTCATCTGCTGATATGATAGTTTTATTACCAAGTGATTCGGGTATTGCATGAGCCACCTCATTAAATGTCGCACCTGTTTTTATTGTCTTTCCACAATATTTACATATCCGCTTTGCCTTATCATTATTTCCATAAATAAATTTCTTCTTTGGGCTGTAAGCATTAATTTCATAATTCACAAATATTTCAGAAAATAAATTTTGTTGTTGTTCCATTGGTTTCTTTAATTCATTTTCAAGTTGTTCTTCAGGAACGCCACTATTTAGTGTCCATCCACAAAGTCAAAGTACCGGGGGATACTTGCATAAAACGCAATGAAATGGTATAAACAAGGCATGATTAAACTATTTGAGCCGTTAAAATTAAAATTCTCTCAG
>JAITNQ010000261.1 GCA_031290435.1 Candidatus Symbiothrix sp.
AAACACCAATCGTATGATAAAACAAAGTTGATAAAACAAAATCTAAACCAAGAAGAAAGACAGGTTGCCAAACTCCAAAAATTAGCAAAAAAATTAGGCTATGCAATTGAAAAAGTACACTAATTATGAGTAGGTTATAAATACGTCATTGTAAACGTAGTGAGACATCTGCCGCTAAACCATACTATCTTTTTGTTTTTGATTATTAATACGCTTAGTTATAGTTTGGATATGTTGGAGAAAGCAAAAATAGCGTATGATCCTCAATATCTATTTGATTTTTTCTGACAATTATAACTGTTTTCAATTACAGCAATATAAAACGGTGTCGCAGCTACGCTGCTCTGGGTGGGGTTGTGCACGTTATTACCGGGCGCTTACGCACCCGGCTACAAAAATAGCGGCGCTACGCGCCTGACTCGGTTATAAAATTTTACAATCGTTGTGAAATATACTCGGGAGTAATTCAGATTTCAAATAAAATTTACCTTTTTATCCAATTATTAATCGTTATCTTTTCAATTCTGTTAAAATGTTTTTCATTATCTGTTACCAAAATCAAATTATTTGAAACAGCAGAACATCCTATCAGCAAATCAAAATCTAATAAATAGCCATTCATAACTAAAAAGATTCGAGAGTACGATTAAAGTTTCTGTTATTTCTAATTTCGGCAATAATCTCTTCTGCGCTTTTATCTGATTCGAATGCGCCAAAAAACTTATCAACGACATTTTCTCTTTTGCCTGTTTCTTCTATAATTTCATTGGCAAGTTTTGCTATTAATTTTATCTTATTCTCTCTACTCAAACCTTTTAAAAGGCCTAAATAATTATCCACCACAAAGGTATTATCAAAAGCTTCCATATCCGTATTTTTATATCAAGGTACAAAGATACATTTTTTTTGTGATTTTTTACTGCTAAACCTTTCCTATTTTCAAAACAGGAAAGGTTTCTAAAATAGTGAGAAAATTGGAATTAAGGCAAAAACAAACTCCCGTAGATTCGTTCGATAATGTCTACAACCTTATAGCCTTCGTATGCATTGGTGGTGATTTTCTCGCCGGTGTTTTTTAACACATTTACGACATTGTCAATCACATAGTGGTGGTTTTGTGCGGAGCCTTTGTAAGTTCCGTAATCATTTCCGGGATTGGTTGGCGGTAATAGCGGCATCTCATAATCCTTGACATGACAATATTCCACTTCGTTCATGTATTGCCCGCCGATTTTGATGGTCCCGTTTTCGGCAATGATGGTTACCGAGCTTTCGAAATTTTTATCGTAAACGGATGTGGAATAATTGAATATCCCTAATCCGCCTTTGGCAAATTCGAAAGAAACAATACCCGAATCTTCAAAATCAGTTAGCGACTGATGATTGAAATCTTCGAAACGAGCCTTGATATTACAAATATCACCGAACAGCCAGTACATCAAATCAATGAAATGCGAGAACTGAGTGAACAAAGTTCCTCCGTCCAATTCTTTATTACCGTGCCATGCGGAACCGGGCTTGTAATAACGAATGTCGCGATTCCAATAACAGTTGATTTGCACCATAAATAACTTACCGAGTTTTCCCGAATCAATCAGTTCTTTGATCCAGACGGAAGGAGGGGAATAACGGTTTTGCATCACACAAAACACTTTCCGGCCATAATTTTCAGCTGTAAAAAGAATTCTTCCGGCTTCTTCCGTATGCAGGGCCATGGGCTTTTCAATCACCACATGATGCCCGGTTTCCAAGGCGCGAACAGCTATCTGTGCGTGTAAACCATTGGGTGTACAGATATTCAGGACATCGAAACAAAGGCATAACGAGAGTAAATCCTCCAAAGATGCAAACAAGGGACAATCGGTAGACGGGGTGAGATTTAATTGTGAAGCGGGCAATATATCACAGACTGCTACGAGTTCCGCCTCCGGATTCCGTTGAATCATTTCAATGTGCCGTTTTCCAATGTGTCCGCAACCGACTACGGCAAACCTGATTTTTTCAGGTAAGCGCGTAGGTGTCCCCCTGCGGTTACCGGTTTCCATACATCTGCTGATAATAATGCTGGTAGTCTCCGGAAGTGACCTCCGCTACCCAGTCCTGATTTTCGAGGTACCAGCGGATGGTTTTTACGATTCCGTCCTCGAATTTGGTTTCCGGATACCAGCCCAATTCCGTTGTAATCTTCTTGGGGTCAATGGCATATCGCTTATCATGTCCCAAACGGTCTTTGACATAAGTAATCAGGTCTTCGCATATCCAGTCTATGGAATTGCCTGAAACTTTCAAGGCTTTCCGGTAAGCCGGGTTTTCTTCCATCAACCGGCGGATGGTAGACAGGGTCAGTTTCACGATTTCAATATTCTTCTTTTCGTTATGCCCGCCGATATTGTAAATTTCTCCGGGACTTCCTTTATGCAGCACTGTATCAATGGCTTTGCAATGGTCTTCTACATAGAGCCAATCGCGCACATTGGAACCGTCACCGTAAACCGGAAGTTTTTTCCCTTCCAGAATATTTTTTATGATGAGCGGAATCAGTTTTTCCGGGAAATGGTAAGGCCCGTAATTATTCGAGCAACGGGTAATGTTGACCGGCAATTTGTATGTTTCCGAATAGGCCGTAACAATCAGGTCTGCCCCTGTTTTGGAAGCGGAATAGGGACTCCGGGGATCTAAGGGCGTTTTTTCTGTAAAATAGCCGGTATCGCCCAAACTGCCATATACTTCGTCGGTCGACACTTGGAGATATTTAACCCCCTCCCGATAAACGGGATAGCCGTTTTCATCCTTTCCTTTTGTCCAATATTTTTTTGCGGTTTCCAGCAGGTTTTGCGTGCCTAAAATATTGGTTTGAAGGAATAATTGAGGATTTTCTATGCTCCGGTCTACATGACTTTCGGCTGCAAAATTTAACACAAAATCGACATTATACTTTTCGAAGACGGTTTCAACAACCTGCGGGTCGCAGATATTTCCCTTGACAAATGCGATTTTGGGATTCTTCAATTCTTCCTTGATGGTACCCAAATTGCCGGCATACGTCAAATCGTCCAAGACGATTAATTTTATATCCTGCCGATTTTTCAGCAGATATTTCACAAAATTGGCGCCGATAAATCCGGCTCCTCCGGTTACTAAATAATTCATTATACTTGATTTATTAATATTAAACAACTAAGGAAATTAAATACTGCCCGTATTCTGTTTTATCCATGGTTTTCCCCAATTTTTCCAATTGGCTGTTGTCAATCCATCCATTTCTCCAGGCAATTTCTTCGATACAGGAAACATAAAACCCTTGTCGTTTCTGGATGGTCTCTACGAAATTGGAAGCCTCCAGCAAACTATCGCAATTGCCTGTATCTAACCATGCAAAGCCTCTTCCGAAAAGTTGAACGTTCAGTTTGTTTTCTGTTAAGTAAGTCCGGTTTAAATCTGTAATCTCGTATTCGCCGCGTGCAGAAGGCGCTAAGGCTTTCGCTCTCGCAACGACCGAATTATCGTAAAAATACAATCCCGGAACAGCGTAATTCGATTGGGGATTTTCGGGTTTCTCTTCAATAGAAACGACTTTCCCCAATTTGTCGAAATCGACAACGCCATAAGCCCTTGGGTCTTTTACATAATAGCCGAATACACAAGCTCCGGTTTCGATTTTCTGAGCTTGTCTCAGCATTTTACTAAAACCTTGGCCGTAAAAAATGTTGTCGCCGAGAATCAAGCAAACCGGTTCGTTCCCGATAAAATCTTCCCCCAAGACAAAAGCTTGCGCCAGACCATTGGGCGTTTGCTGTATGATGTATTCGAATTTCATACCCAGACTTTCCCCTGTTCCAAGCAGTTGCTCGAACATCGGCAAATCGCGGGGGGTTGAAATAATCAATACTTCCCTGACTCCTGCCAGCATCAAAGTAGATAAAGGATAATAAATCATCGGTTTGTCATAAACCGGCATAATCTGTTTTGAAATTGATTTTGAAAGTGGGAAAAGCCTTGTAGCGCTTCCTCCGGCTAAAATTATTCCTTTCATACGTAATGAATTATGAATTATAAATTATGAATTATGAATGACTTTATCTTAAATTATTTATTTTGTGATATCTTTTAGGAAGATTCCCTTTTTGTCTTTTTCCGACAAAAGCAACTGTGACTTATCAAAGGGCCAAGGAATAGCCAAGTCCGGGTCGAAACAATTGATTGTTCTTTCCGATGTCGGATCGTATTTGTTATCCACTTTGTAAGAAAAAACAGTTTGCTCGCTCAATACCAAGAAGCCGTGTGCAAACCCCCTTGGGATAAAGAACTGCAACTTGTTCTCTTCCGACAACTCAACAGCTACAAACTGCCCGAAAGTAGGGGAAGTTTTCCGGATATCGGCTGCGATATCCCACACTTTTCCCTGAATCACTCTGACTAATTTTGCCTGAGCGGCATCCCCCTCCTGATAATGTAAACCTCTTAAAACGCCGAAAGATGACATAGACTCGTTGTCTTGGATAAAATCAACTTTCCCTATCTGCTTTTCAAACGTTTCTTTTTTATAAGTTTCTGCAAAGTAGCCACGTACATCTCTTACGATTGTAGGTGCAATAATCCATAAACCCGCTATTTTCGTTTCAATATATTGCATAATCTATTATTAAATCATTTACAAAGATACACAATTATCCTTAAATCCGCCTTCCTTACGATAGAAAAACGAAAAAAGGAAATAAATATTTGCTTTTATAGATAAAAATTACTTATCTTTGCAGGCGCAAATTAGCAATAGGGTTCCTTGGCCGAGTGGTTAGGCACCGGTCTGCAAAACCGTCCACAGCAGTTCGAATCTGCTAGGAACCTCAATGTCGAAAAGCCGATAGATTACAAGTCTGTCGGCTTTTGCTGTATATGTTGCCCTAAACTTATGTTTTAACTTGCGTTACAAGATTACATAAAATATTTCATACACCCATATAATACGCTCACAATAAAAAATGGTTTTTATCCCTATTTATAGTGAATTTTCAATAAGAATATACTAATTAATGGGGATTGCCCCACCATTAATTAATAGATACCTTTGTGCGATAAATATTATGCGTGATAAATATTATGTGCGATAAATTTTATATAAACAATTCGTGAAAGTGAGATTAGCTTCTTTTTTATTTATTCTGTTTGTTGGGCTGTGTTCGATTCCTCATCTTCAAGCTGAAACAAATGATTCTACAGCGATTCAAACGCCGGTAAAATCCCGTTTCGTATTGGGTGGTTACGGGGAAGCTGTCGTTCAACGCATGTTTTACAGCGATAACGTACAACGTTATGCTTATCCCGAAAGCAATAAAGACGCTACCCACGGTCGTTTTGATTTACCTCACGTAGTGGTTTATATGGCTTATGACTTTGGACATGGATGGAAAGTTTCTTCCGAAATTGAGTTTGAACACGGAGGTACGGGGAGTACGTATGAAATAGAAAAAGAAGAGACCGGCGAATATGAAACTGAAATTGAAAAAGGCGGTGAAGTCGCGCTGGAACAGTTCTGGATTGAGAAAACTTTTTCCGACAAAGCGCATCTCCGTATGGGGCATATCATTGTTCCCATCGGATTGACAAATCAATACCATATGCCTGTTGAATTTTTTTCTGTCCTTCGGCCGGAAGAAGAATCGGCTCTTTTACCGTGTACGTGGCACCAGACCGGAATCGGCTTTTGGGGTAAAACCAAGCAATGGCGTTACGAAGCGCAATTTTTACCGGGTTTAGATGCCGAACGTTTCAGCAATGCCGGTTGGATTAAAGACGGAGCCGTTTCTCCATATGAATTTGAAATCGGCAATTCCTATGCAGGCGCTTTGCGGGTGGATAACTATTCTGTACCCGGATTGCGGATAGGCTTGAGTGGATATTATGGTTACAGTGCGCTGAACAGTTTGAAATGGGAAAGATATAAAAATAATAATCTGAAAGGAAGTGTCTCTATCGGGGCTTTCGATGCGGTTTACAACGCCCACAATCTGTTGGCGCGGACAAATGTGCTCTATGGTCATTTGGTCAATTCGTATGCTATTTCCATGATTAACAAACGGCTTCCTTCCGGAAGTCCCGCATCCCGCACAGATTTGGCTTCTGATGTATTAAGCTATTATGTGGAAGCCGGATATGATATTTTTTCCCTGTTCCCGAAATTCAGGAACAAAGGAGAGCGTTTGTATGTGTACGGACATTATGGTTTTTACGATTCCATGTACAAAACGGATAACAGGATTACGCCGAAAAGTTGGAGCAGTAAAAAAATCATCAGCGGTGGAATCAATTATTTCCCATTGAACGATATTGTTGTCAAAGCGGAATATAGCTTCCGTCAGTTCAAAGCTCAATATAACGATGAGCCTACAATTTCATTAGGTATTGCTTATTCGGGATTATTCATAAAATAAATAATATAAATAAAATGAAACAGTTAGTAAAAAACAGCATTCTTGTATTAGCACTAATGGCTTTCGCCTTCAATTTTTCTTCTTGTGAAGAAGAAAACAAAGACATTCAAAACAATGATGAGCTGTACAAGTCTATTGTAGAGCAATTTGTCAATACGACTATCATTCCTACCTACAAATCATTAGCCGAAGCGGCTCTTGAAATGCGTACCGCAAACAACCAGTTAAGGAACAATCCGACGGATGCAACGATGGCGGCGGCATCCGATGCATGGATGAAAGCGCGTATCTGGTGGGAAATAAACGAAGCTTTCCTTTTTGGTCCTGTGGGCGAAAGCGCTTTGGATGTGGATGGACACATTGATTCTTGGCCATTGGAATTGGAAGCGATTCAAAGTGAGATAGCCGCAGGAGGAAATTTATCCGGAAAAGATGCATGGAATTTAGATGCTGAAGTAATCGGCTTTCACGTTACGGAATATTTACTTTTTCGCGATGGTAGGTCACGTACAATCAGCGAAGTAAGTTCGTCCGAACTGAATTATCTTATCGCAGCGACCGATGCATTGGTTTGGGATTGTGTTTTAGCTTACGTTGCTTGGGTAGGGGAAGAGAATGTATCTGCCGAAATGAAAACTGTTTTCAACGAAAATTCGGATGTGGTAAGCCATTTGAATAATAATGCGGCTTACAAGAATTTTGCTTCCAGAATGAAAGACGCCTCTGCCTACCAAGCTTCATTTGCCGCAGCTGTCAGTCAGATTTTTGACGGCGCTATTGATATTGCCAACGAGGTGGGCGAGACCAAAATAGAATCACCCTACAAAAACGGCAGAGTGGAAGAAGTGGAATCGTGGTATAGCTGGCATTCTTTAGACGATTACCAGAACAACATACAAAGCATAAAAAACGCCTACTTGGGAGGCGTTAGTGACATTACCCGGCCTTCCGTTTCGTTGTTAAGTAATTATGTCGCTTCAAAAAATGCGCAGTTAGACCGTGATATTAAAGCTAAAATAGAAGATTGTATCACCAAAATCGCTGCTATTGGCGGAGGCACAAAATCATTTTACGAAGTGGTCCGAGACCATACAAACGAAGCTCAAGTAGACACAGCTGTTGATGCATGTGAAGATTTGGCAAGTTTATTTGAACAACTAAAAGCTATTATTGATTAAAATTGTATGAGAAAGTTAAACCAAATTATCGGTATTGTATTGTTATCCGTTTTTTTTGTTTCTTGTTCGGAAGATAATATAACTACTTCAAGCAATAACAAAAAGGAATATAGCAAAGAAAATGAAGAGTGGTATCCCGGAGGCGAAAACGGAACGGTTTTTATAGCCAATACAATGGCTTACCAGCAGTCGATGCCTTTTATTGATGCGAATCCCGACCTTTACAGGGCATTTATGCGGGGCGAACGCATTTTTGAAAAAAGTTTTGTCACAACGGAAGGAATGGGGTTTTCGGGATTGGGGCCGGTATATATTCGTAAATCCTGTATTGCTTGCCATCCCAGCTATGGCGGACGAAGCAAACGGGTAGAAAAATTCGATACCAAAGACAGTCGAAACGGTTATTTGCTGATGATTTATGACCCGACATCTCCGACATTGGCCTTGGCGTCCAAATATTTTACCGGGATGACACAAACGCAAGCAGTCGCTCCTTACAAAGCGCCGATTAACGAAGCGGGCATTCATCTGTCATGGCTGAATTTTGTCGATGAATACGGTAATAAATACGAAGACGGTACACCATACAGTCAGGGAACTTCCTACGAAGGCACACTGATTTACCCCAAAATAACGGTTGACCAGAGCGCTATCTTGTTCAAAGACTTTGACATGAATAAGCATGCCGCATCCATCGAAGCCACTATCGGTATCTATGGGGTTGGTTTATTGGACGCTATTTCCGATGAAGACCTTCGCGCCCAATACGAATCGGAACAGACACGCGGATATTGTTCGGGAATTATCGGAGCGGATATTGACGAAACGGGATTGAATCCTTATTTTCCGGGAAAACACCCCGGCCGGTTCACTTACCTTTGTACCCGCGCTACTTTAGATAATGGTCCCGGGTCAAATGCCCTTTGGAACATTACCAATGTAACCCGACCCGACCGCCGGTATCATTATATTACCGAAGAATATGCCAAACTTATGTCGAAAGACCCGGATGTTCAAAGTTCTTTGGGACAAACGGAAGCAGAAATCTTCAATAATTTAATGTCTAAAGAACTCAACCCTGAAATGACTACGGAAGATTACAATGATTTCATGGTTTGGCATCGCGGCGTAGCCGTTCCTGCCGCCCGCAACTTGGATGACGCCAAAGTAAAAAAGGGCAAGGAACTTTTCAATGAAACCGGCTGTACGGCTTGTCACAGACCTTCGTGGACAACTCGAAGTGACTACACGCCCCAGTCCGAACTTTCCAATCAAAAGATTTATCCCTATACGGATTTGTTGCGTCACGATTTGGAGATGTATGAAGCGGGCAGAGTGAAAGTTTGCCGTACAACGCCTTTGTGGGGTCGCGGATTGATGCCTGTCGTATCCGGTCATTCGGATATGCTCCACGATTTACGCGCCCGTAGCTATGAAGAAGCCATTCTTTGGCATGGAGGCGAAGCGAAACAAAGCAAAGAAAAATTTCGTAAAATGTCGAAAGACGACAGGGAGGCTTTGGTGAAATTTCTGGAGTCAATATGATGGATTTGCCGTTTTTTAGGCCAAGAGTTCACGCATGATTCCGTCAGAAACAAATATCCCTTTTCGGGTCAGTTTCAGTTGTTCATTGCTTATTTCCAGCAATTTTTCATGCAAATATTTTTGGGCTTGTTTCAGGCAATAATCTTTTTGCGCTGCTCCAAAAATCGCCAGCAGTTCATGGAGGTCAATTCCTTCCATCATCCGCAAGCGTGTAATAATAAAATCGTTGTAAGCTGTTTTTTTGTCAATTATTTCTTGTTCAATACCTTGCGAAAGATATTCGGCGCCGGTCAGTCTTTTGTTCCATTGGCGACTGATTCCATTGTAGGAGTGAGCTGAAGCCCCGACGCCCAAATAGTGAGCGCCTGTCCAGTAAGCGGTATTGTGGCGGGAATGATATCCGGACTTTGCAAAATTAGCTATTTCATACTGTTCAAATCCGGCATTCTGTAAGGTATCTATCAGCATTTCGAACAATTGAACGCTGGTTTCTTCATCGACAGGGGTTGTCAGGCCTTGTTCCAGTAGGGAATAAAGCGGGGTTTCTTCCTCGTAAATCAGGTGGTAGGCCGAGATGTGTTGTACGTTCAGTTCAATTGCTTGCCGGAGGTTTGCAGCCCATGTTTCAGGGTTTTGTCCGGGTAAGCCGTAGATCAGGTCGATACTAATATTGTCAAATCCGGCTTTTTGTAACAATCGGACGGAGGAGACGGCGGATAAGGCATCGTGGCGGCGATTCAGGAATTGTAATTCCTTTTCATCAAAACTCTGGACGCCCAGACTGATACGATTAAACGGAAGATGATTGAGCGACTGTAAATATCCCGGATTGATGTCATCCGGATTGGCTTCGAGTGTCACCTCAATAGTCGGCGACTCTAAGTCGTAATAACACCGGATCGTATCGAATATTTTTTCAAAATCAGCGGCCTGCAACAGGGAAGGGGTTCCTCCCCCGAAATAAACCGTTTCAATTGCCTGAGCCTGCAAATAATCCTTCCTGTCTTCCAATTCACGGCAAAGGGCAGCTACGTATGCCGCTTTCCCCTTCGTGTTCGTGGAAGAAAAAAAATCGCAATAGAGACAGCGCTTTTTGCAAAATGGAATATGGATATAAATACCGGCCATAGCGATAAAGAAAAGAGGACTGCCGGTTAAGACAAGCCCTCTTTTCAACGTTTAAAACAGCTAAAAATGTTATTTTATTTTTTGCACTTTTTTGTATCCGTAAACAGCCAAACTACCCAATTCTTCTTCGATACGGAGCAGTTGATTGTATTTAGCCATACGGTCGGAACGGCTCAATGAACCGGTTTTGATCTGACCGGAATTGGTTGCTACGGCAATATCGGCTATTGTAGCGTCTTCCGTTTCACCCGAACGGTGCGAAGTTACGGACGTATAACCGGCACGGTGCGCCATGTCGATAGCATCCAAGGTTTCGCTCAGAGAGCCGATTTGGTTTACCTTGATCAAGATAGAGTTGCCGCAACCCAATTCGATGCCTTTTTTCAGAAAATCGACATTGGTAACGAACAAATCATCGCCGACCAACTGGCATTTATCACCGATTTTGTCGGTCAGGAGTTGCCAACCGACCCAGTCGTTTTCGCTCATACCGTCTTCGATGGAATCGATCGGGTATTTGGAAATCAGTTCGGCCAGATAATCGGTTTGTTGAGCGGAAGTTCTTTTGGCGCCGGAGGGACCTTCGAACTTGGTATAATCGTAGACGCCGTCTTTGTAAAATTCCGAAGAAGCACAGTCCAAAGCGATAGTTACGTCTTTTCCCGGTTCGTATCCGGCATTTTTAATTGCCTGTAGGATAGATTCCAAAGCATCTTCCGTACCTTTCAAAGAAGGTGCAAATCCGCCTTCGTCGCCGACAGCCGTGCTCAGACCTCTGTCATGCAATACTTTCTTCAGGGCGTGGAACACTTCGGCGCCGGTTCGCAAACCTTCCTTGAAACTTGGAGCGCCCACCGGACGAACCATAAATTCCTGGAAAGCGATAGGGGCGTCAGAGTGAGAACCGCCATTGATAATGTTCATCATTGGAACAGGCAAAGTATAAGTATTGGTTCCGCCGAT
>JAITNQ010000267.1 GCA_031290435.1 Candidatus Symbiothrix sp.
TGCCAACATTTTTTATGAGCATATACCGGTAAGCGGAACAAATGTTTTGGTATTTGGAAAATCCAAACGGTTTTATGGGTATCATCGGTTGTATATTCCTTAACATCAAAACCTTCAGAACTCAAATTCGGACATAAATTTATAATTTTTAACCGAATAGATTGTGCGGTGTAGGTATGAAAATCCTGTATGCCAATAATTATGCAATTCAAGTTCTTTCATTTCACTTCAAATAGTTTAACTACATCATTGAATGATTTTAAATCAGTCGACCATCAGTTTGCGATACCTAACTCGTTTCGGTTCAACATTTCCCAGCCGTTGCTTTTTATTTTCTTCATATTCGGAGTAAGAGCCTTCGAAAAAAAACACTTGCGAGTCACCTTCAAAAGCGAGAATATGTGTACAAATTCGGTCTAAGAACCAGCGGTCGTGGGAAATCACGGCGGCGCAACCGGCAAAATTTTCCAGTCCTTCTTCCAAAGCACGTAAAGTATTAACGTCTATATCGTTAGTTGGCTCATCAAGCAAGAGTACGTTCGCTTCCGATTTCAGGGTCAAAGCCAAATGCAAGCGGTTCCTTTCTCCACCGGAGAGGATGCCGCATTTCTTTTCTTGATCGGCTCCACTAAAATTAAATCGTCCCAGATAAGCCCTGGAATTGACTTCTTTTCCGCCTACCCGAATAAAGTCTGTACCTCCTGAAACTACCTGAAAAACAGTTTTATCAGGATCAATTTCCGTATGACTCTGGTCTACATAGCCGATTTTCACTGTTTCCCCTACTTCAAAAGAGCCTTTATCCGGCTTATCTAAATTCATGATCAAACGGAAAAGGGTTGTTTTGCCGGCTCCATTCGGGCCGATAATACCCACAATGCCATTCGGCGGAAGCATGAAATTCAAGTCTTCATACAACAATTTATCGCCATAAGATTTGGCTACATGAATAGATTCGATGACTTTATTTCCCAAACGCGGTCCGTTAGGGATAAAGATTTCCAATTTATCTTCCCGTTCCTTCGTATCCTGATTCAATAACTGTTCGTAAGAATTCAGACGGGCTTTCCCTTTGGCATGACGGGCTTTGGGCGCCATTTTTGACCATTCCAATTCCCGTTCCAAGGTTTTACGGCGTTTGCTGGCTTGTTTTTCTTCTTGCGCCATCCGTGTCGTTTTTTGTTCCAACCATGAAGTATAATTGCCTTTCCATGGAATACCCTCTCCTCTATCCAATTCCAGAATCCAACCGGCCACATGGTCTAGAAAATACCTGTCGTGCGTGATACAGATTACCGTTCCGGCATATTGTTGCAGATGCTGTTCCAGCCAGTCAATCGACTCGGCGTCCAAATGGTTGGTCGGCTCGTCCAACAAGAGGATATCCGGTTGTTGTAACAACAAGCGGCAAAGCGCTACTCTGCGACGTTCACCACCCGATAAAGTGCCGATAATTTGTTCTTCAGGCGGACAACGCAAAGCATCCATGGCGCGTTCCAGTTTACTGTCAAGATTCCAAGCATCGGTTGCGTCTATTTTATCCTGTAATTCAGCCTGCCGGACAAATAATTTATCCATTTTATCCGCATCTTCGTAATATTCGGGGAGGCCGAATTTCAGATTAATCGCTTCGTATTCTTTCAGAATATCCACTATTTCCTGCACGCCTTCCTGCACGATTTCTTTCACGGTTTTCGCATCGTCCAATGCCGGATCTTGTTCTAAGTAACCAACGGAATACCCCGGAGAAAAAACAACATCACCCTGATATTCTTTCTCAAGTCCTGCAATAATTTTTAGTAGCGTAGATTTTCCGGAACCGTTCAATCCGATAATACCTATTTTAGCGCCGTAATAAAAAGAGAGATAAATATCTTTCAGCACTTGCTTGTGAGGAGGAAAAATTTTATTAACTCCTACCATCGAAAAAATAATTTTCTTATCGTCTGCCATAATTTTTAATCAGTTTAGAATAATTTTGCAAAGATAAAAAATAATTCTTACCTTTGCACCCGCTTATAGCAAAAAAACGGTTTGATTCATTAGCTCAGCAGGTAGAGCACATCCCTTTTAAGGATGGGGTCCTGGGTTCGAGCCCCAGATGGATCACATAAAATTAGTTAATCGTGCAAATTCCTAAATTTCGAAAGAAGTTTGGGAATTTTGTTTTTATCACGATAAAAAGTTTCTCTATTGATGTTCAATGTCGTGCTTCTATTAATACTATTCAGCAAAAAATGCGAATAACTTACAAAAATAATACAAAAAAAACAATCATAATCTAAATAATCTTCGTATATTTGCAATTAATTTACAAAATGAAGGGGTTATGCTAATAAATTTCAGTATTCAAAATTTCGGTTCAATCAAGGAGAAGCAGACACTTTCCTTTGAAGCCGACAAATTGATCCATTTGGAAGATTACTATGTAATTCATACCAATGGCTTGAGGTTGCTCAAATTAGGATTGATATACGGTGCAAACGCTTCTGGGAAAAGCACGATTCTAAAAGCCTTGGATTTTTTACGCACCATGGTTCTATATCCGAAAAATCATAAAAAAGAAACATTTGATTTAGAACCATTTAAGTTTGATGAACACACCCCCTGTCAAAATACTTTTTTTGAAATAGCATTATTACAAAATGAAGTACGATATTTATATGAGTTGGAACTTAATAACTATGCAATTGTGCGAGAGGGATTATACGCTTACAATCCTAAAAAGTCAACTATTTTTATACGCACGACAAATTTAGAAAGTCAATATACAAAGATTGAATTTGGTAATAAAATAAAAGTATCAAAAAGCGCCGAGGAAACACTCACAAATAATACGCTTTGGAACAATACTGTTTTAGGTGGTTTCTTGAAAACAAATATTCATATCGTTGCATTAAAAGAAGTTACTGATTGGTTTAGTAACTATCTAAATTCATCAATTATGTCTCATGAAAAATTCTCATTTTATGCAGATATGTTTGTTGAAAAGTCAGAAATACAAAAACAAAGTATTATTGAGATTTTAAGGAAAGCAGATTTTAATATTTCAAATATAAAAATAGAGAGAAGTCCTACCGGCTTGCCGGATTTATATAGTAATGGATTACCTACTACAATTGAACATGCAGTTAATAATAATAAATACGCGCTATCTTTTGAAAAAGAATCACAAGGTACGCAACGATATTATTATTTTGCCGGCATCTTATTCTTATTAAAAAATAATTCAATGTTATTTCCTATTGACGAACTTGAATCATCGTTACACCCCGATTTATTTATTCATTTTCTGTTGTCATTTCTATCAAATTCTAAGAAATCTCAAATTATTGCCACAACTCACAATCGTGAAATTCTGAACAACAAGGATATTTTTCGCAACGACGCAATCTGGATTACGGACAAGCGCAATGATAGTTGCGCTACCGAACTGTATTCACTTGCCGATTTCGACACGTCAGTAATCCGAGACACAAGCAATATCTATAATGCCTACAAAATAGGAAAGTTGGGTGGAATACCGAATTTGGGCGATTATTATATCAATATTGAAGATGAGAACGAGTAAACAATTGCGACAGAAAAAAACAGTGTTCTCATTTGTCGTTGATGGTGAATGTGAGGTTTGGTATTTGCAACTTCTAAAACAGGAAGAAAAGTTGTTGAATATCAATGTGGAGCCGAAACTTCCGCAAAAGAAAAAATTGAAAGACCAATTTGCGATGGTTTTGGAACTCGCACAAGAAAGTGATAAAGTGTTTTGGATAATAGATTTTGATACGATTTACAGGGAAAGCAGAGAGGCAGGACAGGAAAAGAAAACTGCATTGCAAGAATTACAGGGTTATTATGGTAACATTTCACAAAATACTGAAAGCGTTATTGTTATAATAGTCAATAATCCGTGTTTAGAATATTGGTTTTTATTGCATTTCGAGGCAACTTCAAAGTATTATGAATCTTATGCCAAATTAGAAAGAGCATTGAAGAAACACAAGGCATTAGCGGATTATGAAAAATCCGAGAAATATTACAAAACCGGACGGCAAAATATTTATCAAAGATTGAAACCGTATTTGCAAACAGCAATTAAGGATGCTAAAAGGTTGGGTAAATTTGATTTTAACAATACCCAAACAGGTATGGCAGAGATATATAAATTGTTTGATGAATTGAACAAAGAAAAATAAACGTAAATAAAAAGTGGAAGATTCTTCTGTATCCATTTTTTAAATACATTGATTATCATAATTTTCCTGCAATCATTCGGGATTCCGGACGGATCACATAAGATTAGTAAATAGCGTAAATTCCTAAATTTCTAAAGAAGTTTGGGAATTTTGTTTTTAAATAATGCAGCCTAATATAAAATTAAACAAATGATTGAACAAAAATTGCTCAAATTTGTTATATTTATGCGGTCCGGTATCCCAATAAATGCGCATATGATAACATCCGTCCATGTAAAATTCAGAAATTCTACCATTGCAGGCAAAGAAGGCGTACTTTATTTTCAATTGATACGCAATCGGAAAGTAAAACTAATTACCACTCATTTTCGGATTTATCCCGAAGAATGGAATGCACAACAGACAGCTATCCAATGGGAAAATGCAGCGGCAGAACGGCAAAACTATTTGCAAACTATGGACAGCGAATTGAAAAAAGAAATCAGGCAAATCAGGGAATTAATCGAACTGTTGGATAAAAAAGGCAATTACACTGTCAATGAATTTAGGGAACATTACCTCAACCGTTCGTTCAGCGGCAATCTGTTTCCTTTTGTCGAATACCTGATTAAAATTTTGGCAAATAAAAAACGGATAAAAACCGCTTCTATTTATGCAACTACCCTAAGAAGTTTTGCTCGTTTCCGTTTCGGACAAGACATCGTGATTGATAAAATAGACAATGATATTTTGTTGAATTATGAAGCATACCTGAAAAACAACAGCATGAGAAAGAACAGTATTTCCTGTTACATGCGGGCATTGCGGGCAATTTACAACCAAGCTGTAAGAAAAGGATTGACCACGCAAAAACAACCTTTCTCGGATATTTACACCGGTGTGGATAAAACCATCAAACGTGCGGTGGGGGAAGAGATAATTACGCAACTGAAAAACATGGATTTATCCCGACAAAAAGAACTGGAAGTAGCCCGTGATATGTTCATGTTCAGTTTTTACATGCGGGGCATGTCGTTTGTGGACATGGCCAATCTCCGGATAAGCAATGTAAAAAACGGTTATATCACTTATACCCGCAGCAAAACCAAACAGGTATTGACGGTCAAAATGGAAGTTTGTATGGAAAAAATCATTGCCCGTTACAAAAACCAAACGGTCAAGGACTATCTATTGCCCATATATAACAAAGACAATTATAATCATGTCAGCCATTTACGAACAAGCAACAAACGCTTGAAACGAATTTCGAATTTATTAGCATTGGAAAAATCTATCAGTTCATACGTGGCGCGACATTCTTGGGCCAGTATCGCGCACCAGAAAGGGATTGCCATAGAGATTATCAGCGAAAGCATGGGGCATGAAAATGAGACGACTACCCGAATTTATTTAGCTTCATTGGGACAATCGGTTATAGATAAAGCGAATGCAAAAATAATTGCTTTGGAATAAAAGTACCACCTCTTATTTATTCGTCCATTGTGATTCATGATTTTTAATTTTTAATTGATTTTCACGAACTCCACCAGCCTGTTTTTCGCGCATCCCTCGTCGGTCGAGTTGTCGGCGATAGGCGAGTTTTGGCCTTTGCCTGCGGATCGCCTTTGGCTACATCACTTGAAAGGACGGTTAAGATATTCAAACATTCGGCTTCCTCGAAATTGGCAGTTGTCTTTTCATCTCTTTTTTTAATTTGATATTACATAAAACTTAATTTACTATTTGATTTTCAACTTTCAATTAAAATTGATTACACGCTCGGTAAATTGCATCTTGGCGATTTCCCGTTAAAAACGCTTGCGGATAAAAAAATATTCGTATATTTGCACTTTCAAAACATCAAAAATGATATAATTATGCAATCTATAATACTCACTTCGGACAGATTGACGCAAGCTACAAATTGCGGTTTTATGCGGTATCTCTATGACAATATCGCATGGAACAACCGGTTAATCGGAATTGTAGGGGCAAAAGGTACAGGCAAAACAACGCTGATGCTGCAATACATCAAACAAAACTTTGCCAACTCCAACAACGCGCTTTACGC
>JAITNQ010000286.1 GCA_031290435.1 Candidatus Symbiothrix sp.
CGAATCATTTACTGCTTTCATCACAACACTCGCGTAAGAAACAGGTGAACCCTTTTCATCAGATACGTTACCCAAAACAAAAAATTGATTCGTTTGAGCAAATAGTTGAAATGGAAGAAGTACTAATAATAATAATGATTTCATAATTTGTGAATTATTTTAATTAGTTTGTCATCATAAATCTTTAGTGCTATTTCTTCATTTTGACAATGCAAAGATGAGAACATTCCAATAACCGACATATAATGCTAATATAATCACAAAGTATATTTTTGTTAGATTGCAATACCAATCTAACAAAATTGTAATTTTATTTCACTAAATAAGTCATAAATACAAGGTAATTATTACCTTTGCACTTGTAAACAATTAATTTTTGTTCATGCAATATCACAAAAAAATATATAAAAAATTTACACTTTTGAAAATAATCATTGTTTCTGTGATTTTAATTTTAGTATTTCAGGCATATTCTTTATTGTCGCAGTATAACTACTTATCAAAAATTATTGCTACTTCTTATGAAGAATCGTTCAATGCGGCAATTAATATTTATCGTTCTTATCGTTTCAATCAGATGAGTGAAGGAGGTAGTATTTCTATAGAAATTTCCGATTTGGATTCAAAAAAGAATGCGACCCAAACAATCACTATAGATGAACTCATGTATCGAATGAATGGTCTCCTTATTATTAGCACTCCCTTTGAAATCCAAAAATTAGATAGCATTTATTCAGCTATTTTACAAGAGAAAAGTATAGCATCCAACTACAATATAGTTGTCTTTGTCCATGCTTCCGATTCAATCCTTCAGCAAAGCCAAAAGAACGAATATTCACAGGGAATGGCTTATACTTCCCGAAAAGAATTGGATAGCGAACGGGATATTCAGGTCTATCTAACGAACCCCGCATTATTCGTAATGAAAAAGATGTTACTTTCTTTTTTATTTTCATTTATTATGCTCATCGTAATTATTCTCTTACTTATGTATCAATCCAAAATCATAGCTAAACAAAAAAAGATAGAAATTGTTCGACAAAATTTTACAGACAGGATGACCCATGAACTGCGACATCCTTTACAGGGAGCGTTATCGCTTTCAGAGATCCTTGAAAATAAGGAATTTGCCGAAAATCATCAATTAAGAAATAACGTTATTGGAAGACTTAAAACCAATCTCAAAGATTTGGATGCCTTGCTCAATTCGCTTGTTGTTCAATCGTACTCCGAAAACCTGCAATCAACCGCCAATTGGCAGCAGGGGAATTTAAAAAATTTTATCGACGAGATTATTGCCGTTTGCTCTATTTCAAATACAAAACTAATCCATTTTACTACTTTTTATTCGGATGAGATCACGCATTGTTGGTTCGATCCGATGCATTTTCCCAATGCAATAAAGAATCTGATTGAAAATTCAGTCAAATATTCCAATGATGAAGTTACAATAAAAATTGAAGCGCATATCGAAAACGAAATGCTTAAAGTATCGGTCTCCGACAATGGAATTGGAATTAAAAAAGAGGATATGCCTCATATTTTTCAGAAATTCTTCAGAGGAAATAAAGATAAATCAACGAATGGGTTTGGGTTGGGTTTGAGTTATGTAAAATGGGTTTGCGAAATCCACGATGGACAAGTGAGTATGACCAGCCAAGAGGATGAAGGTTCTGTTTTTACACTAACCATCCCCTTGTTCGATAATATATAGATAAAATAAGATGAATACTACAACTACGATACTCATTGCAGAGAATAATCAAGATTTTCTATACGTTGTTCAATGGCATTTTGAACAAAAAGGGTTTCGTGTGTTTTCCTCTGTTTCAGGGAAAAATACACTTGAACTTTTTGGACAAAACAATCCGGATATTATTTTATTGGACATCAGTCTTGATGATGAAATTGATGGAAAAGAAGTTGCACGTAAAATACGTGCGGTGAACAAATATATTCCAATTATATTTATGAGTGGGGAAAACAAATCACCTGCCGATGTGGTAGAAGGTTTTGAGATCGGATGTACTTATTTCCTAAAAAAACCGGTGACTATCGAAGAAATAGAAACTCACGTTCATGCCGCATTGAAAATGAAGCCATCTATTCCAATATATAAATTTGATAAATGTTCGTTTATTTTTGAAAATCGAATGATCGTATTTGAGAACAAAAAAGAATATTTATCAGATAAAGAGGCTGCTGTATTAAGAATTTTATCAGATCATCTTTCAGAAATAGTCCCATTGTCGGATATTTTGCAAAATGTTTGGCAGGATGTTTTCATGGAAGAATCATTGCGAAATGTGATAAGTTCATTGCGAAAAAAACTTGTGGGAAAAGGTTTAACAATCAAAACCATTAAAAATAAAGGGTATCAATTGAATTCGTAAAATGACAATATTTAGCAATCATAAGTTAGCGTTATCCGATTATTACTACTGATATCGGAAAGAACTTTTTCCCCTGACAGTTTGGTGCAGAATAACAGCGACAATGCTTCGGCGGTACAAAATCATACACAGCATGACACACATATTATTATTAATAACTTGTCTGATAAGATAATAGAACTTTACGAAGAAAAAATCAAAATGCTTGAAGCGGAAATTAAGCGATTACAATCCGAATAAGATTGCTTTAGCACATTCCTAAATATCTTATTCATCTATATGATACACATCTTTTGTTATAATTCTCAGCATTTTATCCTTCTTTGATTCTTTTTTAACATGAAGGTCTTTGATAGAAATAATGCCGGTTTGAGTAGCAAGAAGTAATAATAATCCAGGGCCACTAACCATAGTAGTATAGCTTGCTTTGGACATGAGAATATCTCCTTTAGTAGCAAATTTTCCACTGAATGTGCCGTTTCCGTTGAATTTTCCATTATCCAAAGGTTCATTATTAGAACTTGTGTAAGACATGGTGATATAAGGAAATAGTTGTGGCGTTTTATTTTCAGTCTGAAAAAAGTTTTCTTGGGGCAGTAAAAATTCAATTCTGTGCCGGAAAAATATTCTATACAAATTTTCTTCATCAATATCATTGAATATCTGCGCTTTATAAAAATTTGAATCAGTTTCTAAGGGTATGGCCATTTTCATAAAATCCATTTTTAGAGATTCTTTTAGCAGCTCTTGGTAAATATTGCTTTCTTGCGCTGTAACTGATAGGGCAGATACAACAAACAAGAAAAAAAGGAGCTGAAAATGTTTATAGAAAGATGATAGTCTTGACATATTCATTTATTGCAATTAATATTCGGGCAAATATAGGGAATAAAAAGAATATGAGCAAGTAAAAATTAATAAAAAATGTAAATTGAAAATCCTTGGATAGATGTATTTACCGAATCGTTCCGCGATGCCGCAACTTAAAGATTACTACCTAACAAAGAAGCCGAACCATTTACGGGTCGGCTTCTTTATATCATTCATAAAGAACCTATTAATTCAATTTATTAACGTGCAGGGCCAACTTTGATTTCAGGTTGCCGGCTTTGTTTTTGTGGATTACATTTTTCTTGGCCAACTTATCCAGTATTGAACTCACCTTTTTATAAAGCTCAATAGCTTGGTTTTTGTCGGTAGTTGCACGAAGCGTCCTTACAGCGTTTCTTGCAGTCTTTGCATAATACTTATTACGCAATCTCCTTGTCAATGTTTGCTTAATCCTTTTTATAGATGATTTATGATTTGCCATCTGTGTAAATTGTTTGTTTTTAAATCTTTTATTACTTTTGTAGTCCATAGGGGAATCGAACCCCTCTTTCAAGAATGAAAATCTTGCGTCCTAACCGATAGACGAATGGACCGGTTTTTCCGTTTGCGGGTGCAAATATAGCGCTATTTTTTTAAATGACAAAATATATTGCACTTTTTTAATGTTTTATCATTTTATTCAACATGCAATACAAAACGAGAGGAATTGTTTTATATAGTTCGGCATATAGCGATAAGTACGCTATTACAGTCGTTTACACTGAAGAATTCGGACGAGTTTCTTATTTGACGGCCAAATCCAAAAGTCGGAAAACCAAGACGCCCAAATCGCTTTTTCATGCCTTAGCTGTACTGGATTTAGAAGTTGAACATCAAAATCTGAGGGAAATTCAGCGCATCAAAGAAGCCAAAGCGCATTTTCCTTTGTTATTTCTCCTGACCGACCCGGTAAAAAGCGCTATCGGCATCTTCCTCGCCGATTTGATAAGCAAACTTATCAGAGAAATCCAGCCGGATAAATTGCTTTTCGGATATATCCTGCAATCTATCCGGATACTGGAATTCACTAAAAAAACGTATGCGAATTTTCATTTAGTCTTTATGATTGGTTTAACACGTTTCTTGGGTTTCTATCCTGATGTTTCGACATATAGAAAAGGAATGTTTTTTGATTTGCAGAATGGGGTATTTACCTTGTACAAACCTTCGCATCCTTATCATCTGAATCCCGATGAAGGCCGCATCTTTTTTAATCTCCTGCGAATGACATACGAAAACATGGGCGTTTTCAAATTTTCAAGAAACGAACGGAATGTAATAACCGGCCGGATACTGGAATATTACCGGTTACATCTGAACAATTTTCCGGAAATTAAATCCTTGACCGTTTTACAGACTGTTTTCGAGTAATTTACTTATCTTCTGTTACATCCCACGACAAAGGATTGCTCATGAAACCACGGTAAACATCTTTTCCCTCACTGTCTGTTCCGATTTTGTACTTGAGATTAAACTTCACAGGCCCGGTGTGAGAAACATTGTCCTTATAATAATTTACAAATTCCCCCATCTGAAATGCAAATATGATTTCATCTTTCCATTGGGAAGCCAATTCGGTTTCCGATTTTTTCGCCCGGATATACAAACTGGGATAACCGTTGCTGTCTTCTATTTTCGGATTCATTACCAACTCATAAATATAGGTGTCGTCCGATTTTTCTTCTTGCTTGAAACCGAAGAACAAAATTTTATCAATACTGCTTCTGTACAATACCGCCGAATGGAAAGTTTCGGAATAATCGTCCGATAAATACGTTTCGAATTCCGCACTCGCTTCCGGAACGACTACACTTGCACTGTCAACCGTCTTGTATTTGAACCCAATTGTTGCGTAATACTTACTATCGGCATGCTGAACGGAAGGTTTGCTTGTATCCACAATAAATGAAGTCCACAAAAGGTCGCCTTCTTTCAAAGTTGTGTTGTCGACCAAATCCGGAACATAAAATGTCTCGTAAGCTGTGTAAATAAACGGTTTTTCCCCGTCCGGAACAAACATAGCCGGTTCATCGTAAAAATAAACAATGTTGTTCGCATCTTCTTCATTCAAACAACTTGTAAACCCCATAACGAGACAAATAAATAAAAAATAAATTTTAAAAGAAATTTTCATATCACCATTTTTTAGTTTAACATTATATTTTTGAACGGTTCGATGTAAAAAAACCGCCCTTTTCATATATAAGATGGAAAAAATAGCAAAAACGTTGCATGGAATTTTGTATTTTAATTTTTTTTATATACATTTACGGCCTTATTAACAAATGGGGCAAATTTGGATAGAATATACAAACCGAATTGAAGGTTGCGCCAAAGGAAATGAAAGCATTGCAAATTTATGCAATTGTTATAAAAATGTTTAAAAATGTTTAATTTGGAGTTGATATACAAAAAAAAGTAGTACGTTTAATGTTTTTTTATATTAAGAATAGTTATGATATACGATTTTAAGATGCTGCAGAAATTCTATTCGGAATTTGCAGAAAGAGTAAACAAAGTAAAGCAAGTGATTAACAGGCCTTTGACTTTGGCCGAGAAAATCTTGTACGCCCACCTGTATGATGTGGAAAATCTGCAAACATACAAACGGGGTACAGATTATGTGAATTTCCGTCCTGACCGGGTGGCGATGCAGGATGCAACGGCGCAGATGGCTTTGTTGCAGTTTATGAATGCCGGGAAAAAACAGTCGGCTGTTCCGGCGACCGTACATTGCGACCACCTGATCATAGCCGACAAAGGTTCCATTGAGGATATCGCCTCAGCGACGGATACAAACCGTGAAGTATACGATTTCCTAAAAACCGTATCGAACAAATTCGGTATCGGATTCTGGAAAGCGGGTGCAGGCATTATCCATCAAGTGGTATTGGAAAATTACGCCTTTCCCGGAGGCATGATGATCGGAACGGATTCGCATACGCCCAATGCCGGCGGTTTAGGTATGATTGCTATCGGTGTGGGCGGAGCCGATGCTGTAGACGTCATGAGTGGAATGGAATGGGAACTGAAGATGCCCCAACTCATCGGCGTGAAATTAACCGGTAAACTGAGTGGTTGGGCTGCTCCTAAGGATGTTATCCTGAAATTAGCAGGCATACTGACCGTCAAAGGAGGCACTAATTCGATTATCGAATATTTCGGCGAAGGCGCCGACTCCCTTTCTGCTACCGGCAAAGCGACTATCTGTAATATGGGAGCCGAAGTAGGCGCTACAACATCTGTTTTTCCTTTCGATGAAAATGTCGCCTCCTACCTTGCGGCAACCGGTCGCCAAGAAGTGGCGGATGCGGCAAAAAAGATTGCCGACTATCTGCAAGCAGATCCCGAAGTAAGGGAAAACCCTTCTCAATATTACGACCGGATCATTGAAATAGATCTTTCCACCTTAGAGCCTTACATCAACGGTCCTTTCACGCCGGACGCCGCAACGCCCATCTCGGAATTTGCAGCAAAAGTAAAGGCAAACGACTATCCACAACAGATGGAAGTGGGATTGATCGGCTCTTGTACCAATTCATCCTATCAGGATATGAGCCGCGCGGCATCCATTATCCGGCAGGCTTTGGAAAACCAAATTCCGGTTGCTTCACCGCTTATTGTAAATCCGGGCTCCGAACAGGTACGCTATACTGCGGAAAGGGATGGAATAGTCGCCGATTTCGAAAAAGCCGGCGCTTTGATTATGGCCAATGCCTGCGGCCCTTGTATCGGACAGTGGAAACGCCACACCGATGACAATACCCGGAAAAATGCGATTGTCACTTCTTTCAACCGCAATTTTGCCAAACGTGCAGACGGCAACCCGAATACATACGCTTTTGTGGCCTCACCTGAGCTGACTGTGGCGCTGACTATTGCAGGAGACCTCTGTTTCAATCCATTAACCGATGTGCTGAAAACGAAAGACGGACGGGAAGTGAAACTGAAAGAACCGCAAGGAACGGATTTTCCGGCCAAAGGCTTTGCTGTGGAAGACAATGGCTATTTGGCGCCCGGCGATGGGAATGTAGTTATAAAGGTGAATGCTGCTTCGGAACGATTGCAGTTGTTGGAGGCATTTCCGGTTCCACAGGCAAGCGATCCGGAACAAATGCGCTTGCTGATAAAAACGGAAGGAAAATGTACGACCGACCATATATCCATGGCAGGTCCCTGGCTCCGTTTTCGCGGTCATCTGGAAAATATTTCCGGCAATCTGCTGATGGGCGCCGTCAACATTTTCAACAAAAAAACCAATTCGGTGTTGAACCAATTGACAAACGAGTATGATACCGTTTCGGCCGTTGCAAAGCAATACAAAGCGGCGCAATTGTCTTCGATAGTTGTTGCAGAGGAGAATTACGGCGAGGGTTCTTCCCGTGAACATGCGGCGATGGAACCTCGTTTCTTGAATGTGAAAGCCATCTTAGCCAAGAGTTTCGCCCGCATCCACGAAACCAATCTAAAAAAACAGGGCATGTTGGCGCTTACGTTCATAAACAAAGCCGATTACGACAAAATTCTGGAAGACGACCGGATTTCCATTACAGGCATTGATGGATTCGAACCGGACAAACCGCTCACAGTCGTTCTTCATCATGCCGACGGCACACAGGAGGTTTTTCCGGTAAACCATACTTTCAATGATCTACAGATTAAATGGTATCGCGCCGGTAGCGCATTGAATTATTTGAAAATCAACGAGTAAATTATTTAATAAAAATATGATAATAAAAAAAGAAAACGAAAAATTAGTTGTACCCGACCATGTAAGCATCCCTTTTATTGAGGGAGATGGCGTCGGGAGCGAAATTACGCCGGTAAGTCAACGCGTTGTAAACAAAGCCGTAGAAAAAGCTTATAAAGGCAAACGTTCCATTACATGGAAAGAAGTGTTAGCCGGGGAAAAGGCTTTCAAAGCGACCGGTAGCTGGCTTCCGGATGAAACACTGGACATTTTCAGGGAGTACTTAGTCGGCATCAAAGGGCCGCTGACCACGCCGATAGGCGAAGGCATTCGTTCGCTGAACGTGGCTTTGCGACAAACCCTTGATTTATATGTCTGCCTGCGCCCTGTGCGCTGGTTCAAGGGAGTCGTATCGCCGGTCAAAGAACCGCAAAAGGTGGATATGGTTATTTTCCGTGAAAATACCGAAGATATTTACGCCGGAATCGAATGGCAACAAGGAACACCCGAAGCGAAAAAATTACTGAAATTTCTGAAAGAAGATATGCAGGTGACAAAAATCCGCTTTGAAGAAACATCTTCTTTCGGCATAAAACCGGTTTCTATCGAAGGAACCGAACGCTTGGTGCGCGCTGCCGTCAAATACGCTTTGGAAAACAATCTTCCAACGGTGACCTTGGTACACAAAGGCAATATCATGAAGTTCACCGAAGGTGGCTTCAAGAAATGGGGATACGCTTTAGCCGAACGGGAATTTCCCAAAGAACTGGCTGAAGGGAAATTGGTCATCAATGACGTCATTGCTGATGCTTTCCTGCAAAACACCTTGCTGACACCGGAAAAATATTCGGTCATCGCAACCTTGAACCTCAACGGGGATTATATTTCCGACCAGTTAGCGGCCATGGTAGGCGGCATCGGCATTGCACCCGGAGCCAATATCAATTACAACAGCGGACACGCCATTTTTGAGGCAACACACGGTACAGCTCCTGATATTGCCGGGAAAAACAGCGTCAATCCTTCTTCCTTAATTCTCTCATCTGTAATGATGCTCGACTATTTAGGATGGAAAGAAGCTGCGGATCTGATAACAGATGCTATGGAAAAAGCGTTCCTCAACGGAGAGGCAACGAACGATCTGGCCCGGTTTATGCCGAACGGCAAACCGATGGGAACGAAGGAGTTTGGAGAGAAAATTATAGAAATAATAATAGAATAATAATTTATGAAAAAAGAGTATTTGATTTACAAATTATCGGAGTCGGTAAAGACGACTTCCCAAATTGATAACGACTTGTTCGTTAAATTCAATGTAAAGCGGGGTCTTCGCAATGAAGACGGATCCGGCGTGTTGGTGGGGCTTACCCAAATCGGGAATGTAGTAGGTTATGAACGTTTGCCGGAAGGCGGAGTGAAAGCCATTCCAGGTAAACTTTTTTACCGTGGTTACGATATTGAGGATATTGTCCATGATCTGATTCAAGAAAAACGCTTCGGTTTCGAAGAGGTCGCCTTCTTGATGCTTTCCGGAAAATTACCGGATAAGGAAGAATTGGAAAATTTCAGAGAATTGGTCAATGACAGTATGCCCTTGGAGCAAAAAACCAAAATGAATATTATTGACCTGGAAGGGCAAAATATTATGAATTCCTTGGCGCGTTGTGTGCTGGAAATGTATAATTTCGATCCGAATCCGGATGATATATCTCCGGACAACCTGATGCGTCAGTCCATTCAACTAATTTCCCGTTTCCCGACTATCATAGCATACGCCTACAATATTTTAAGGCACAGCACACAAGGGCGGTCGTTGCATATCCGGCATCCTCACGAAAATTTAAATCTTGCCGAAAACTTTCTCCACATGCTCAAAAAAGATTTTACCCAGCTCGAAGCGCGCACCCTCGACTTGCTCTTGGTGTTGCAAGCCGAACATGGGGGCGGTAACAACTCAACCTTTACCGTAAGGGTGACCAGTTCGACCGGAACAGATACCTATTCGGCCATAGCAGCAGGTATCGGCTCGTTGAAAGGCCCTTTGCACGGAGGAGCGAATATTCAGGTGGTAGATATGTTCAACCATCTGAAAGAAAACATTATCGACTGGAAAAATATCGAAGAAATAGACCGCTATTTCGCCCGGATGCTGAACAAAGAGGTGTACAACAAGACCGGTTTGATATATGGCATCGGCCATGCGGTATATACTATCTCCGACCCGCGGGCATTGCTGCTGAAAGAATTGGCACGCGACCTCGCCAAGGAAAAAGGACGGGAAGAAGAATTCGATTTCCTCGAAATATTGGAGGAAAGGGCGATAAATGCTTTCTATACATTCAAGGGAAGTAAAAAGAGCGTGTCGTCGAATATTGATTTCTATTCAGGCTTTGTTTATGAGATGATCGGACTGCCGCAAGAAATATATACACCTTTGTTTGCTATGGCGCGTATTGTCGGTTGGACGGCTCACCGGATTGAAGAGTTGAACTTCAAGAGCAAACGGATTATCCGTCCGGCATACCGGAATATCTTGGACAGTCAGGAATACCTGCCTATTAAAAAACGGTAAGACGCAAATAAAAAGTCCTACCCCAACCCCTATAAAGGGGGCTTTTAGCTACTGTGAGGCAAAGCCCCCTTTTATATTACATCCGTAACCGCAGCCCAGCCAGCACCGTATCCGGTTTCAGGTTAAAAACCGAATACATTTCTCCGGCCATCGAAAAACCGCACTGTTCGCAAACGCCTGCTGTTTTCCCTGTACATTCCGGCAGGTAAGTGCCGTCCGACAAAATGAAATCAGATACCCAACAGTGTTTTTTGAACCGATTGTGCTTCATCAGTTTCAGCCCGGAAATGGAATTCATAACCGGATAACCGGCCTTTTTCTTGCGGATAATCAAATCTATGACCTCCGAACGTTTGTCCCAATCCAGGAATAAATCCTCTGTTCCGGCGTAAGGCGTATGGAAATTCAGCGAAATAGAATGGATGTGCGGATTATTTTGGGCAAATTCGATGGTTTCCGCTACCGACGGATAATTATGATTGTTCACAACCATGTTTACACTCAGACGGGGATGCCCGGCTGAAGCTATATTTTTCACCAAGCGGTCGAAAGCGCCTGTCCCACGAATAGCATCGTGATATTCGCCCAAACCATCCAGACTGACCCAAATCGAATCGGCTTCAGAACCGGTAAACGGTTTTTGGGCATTGGTCGTGATGGTCGTCGAATAAAAACCAATTTGTTTGGCCAAGCGAATCAGGCTGTTCAAATCCTTGTTTCCATCATACCACAAGGTGGGTTCTCCACCTTCAAAATCCACAAACCGCGAGCCTAAACGGTAAGAATAATTCAATTCTTCCCTGATTTGCGCATACGATTTGATATTCGGATTCGTCAACTGATAAATCGTACAATGTTTGCAAGCCAGATTGCACTTATCCGAAATAAACAGAACCGATTGCAGCGGCTTTTTAAGCCCCAGAAATTTTGCCTTGAAAAACCACCAAGGCAGATACAACAACGACTTTACCATAACATTAGGATAATATTAACGACAATTATAATTAAACAAAAGAACGACAAAAGATTACGTGCTGAAAACCACCGAATCATGAACCAATCTATGCCCGCAGCCCTGATATTTTGCCAGTTGCTCATCGGTCCCATCCACCAACGGGGAACAAATTGCTTTTCGGGTTTGCGGACAAATTCAATCATCAGATAAAACAAGGAAACAGCCATGGGAAGCGTCAACAAACTTAGCAAGTAATACGCTGATAAATAACCGGCTATTACACCGCCAATGATACAACCGAAAGCCATTAGCAAAAGTAACAGCAAGCACGCCAACATCCGATTTTTGTCTTTTAGCAATACGGCAAAAGTCATTTTTCCTACTTCCTTATCCGGTTCAAAATCCATAATCGAATGTGTATAAACGATATTGGCTACCAACAAACCTATCGGAACGGAAACAAATACAACCGGCCAGCCAAAAACGCCGCATGCCGCATAAAAAACCCCAATCATCAACAAAGGCCCAAACATAAGACCAATCAATATTTCGCCCAATCCACGGTAAGACAAACGTAGCGGCGCCCCGGAATAGGAAATCCCTAAGACCGCAGTAATCAGAGCCAAATAGAAAATCACATTTCCCCTATACCACCAGATGACAATTCCCAATATCACGGCTGCCGCACTAAAAGCCAGACAAGCAAACAACAAGTGCTTCAGATCCGTTGCTCCGGAGGTAATATAAGCACATTTGGAAATACGGGCGCGAAATCCTTTTCGCGCCATCTTGTCCCTGAACTCCGAACTTTTTACTTTGTAATCGAAATAATCGTCAAACAAGTTCATCCCCAAGTGACCGGCTATAACGCCCAACAGCGCCGACAATCCTAAATAAATCGAAAACCCGGCTTCCATGGAAGCCATGCAAAGCGCCAATACAGCCGGTAATATACTCTGAGGCAATGCTTTTGTGCGGGCATTCCGAAACCAAAAACGCAATGTATTCATATGTAAATAATAATCTGGGGACAAAATTACAAAAAAAAGTGGCAAATCATACTTTAATTTCTCATCTTTGTATTACTTTTGCAGCAAAATAAGAAAAAGCGGAGATGAGGGTTACAGCAAAACTAATGAAAGAGAGAAAATGGGCTTTCTGCCTGATTTTCTTCGTTTTATGTTTCAACCCGTTATTTTATTTCTGGGCAGGAGATATCAGCCTGAAAGACAAGTGCATGTCGTGGATTATATGCACCGTTTCCGGGCTGGCCTTTTCATGTCTTGATTTATTTTTGAAAAAAAGAGGGGAAAAGATCTATTTAAGTCTCTTTTTCCTGCTTTCCTTAGTACCCAACCTCGTTGTCTGGAGCTATCTCTACCTGTCCGACTTGTACATGAAAAGAGATATGTTTTGGGTCATATTCAATTCTAACATAACGGAATCTACCGAATATGTGCAGCAATTCATAACATGGCCGTTTTTTTTAACGGCATTTATCTATATTGGTCTTGGCCTCGGTTTCATCTTGAAAACAAATTCACGACAAGCGATTCCGGTCGGAAAATTTCCGCTTATCTTCACTTTTTCAATACTCATTATCCTGACCGATATATCACTGCAATATCTTAGCCAAGCTATCCCGACACTGGAATTTTACAAAAGTTATCTGCTCTTCCGCAAGGAATTTTATGTTTTTGAAAAAGAGAAAAAACTCCGCATGCAATTGACAACGGAAGTGCATTGCATGCTCCCTGATTCTACCAAACATACCTTCATTATTCTCCTTGGCGAATCAACAACAACCTGTCACATGGGAATCTACGGATACTTCCGTAAAACGACTCCCCGGATGGAGAGTCGCAGAAAAGAATTAGCGATTTTCACGGATGTCATTACACCTGACACCCATACTTACGGAGTTATGCAAAAGACACTTACTTTCGCTAACCACAAATATCCGGAATATTACAAGGAAAAAGCATCCGTTGTAGAATTATTCAATGCGGCAGGATTCGAAACTTATTGGATAGCCAACAACCCAATCCTTGACAAATGGGGAGCCAGTTATGGTGTTATAGCACAGGGAGTTCATCAGATTTCCGATGTGAGCCTTTCCAAAAAGCCGGATGAAATAGTACTCAATGATTTGAAAAAAATTCTTGAAAACAATGAATCGGGAAAAAATAAGGCAATCTTCATTCATCTGATGGGGAGCCATCATGCCTATCATTCGCGATACACCAAACCTTTTGAGCATTTCGATCATAAAGAAGCCCATGATTTGGCCGATTTGGATTTCCGTGATGACAAAATAAAACAGACTATCGATGAATACGATAATTCTATCCTGTATGGTGATTTTGTATTCGACTCCATTCTGAAAGAATTGGAAAAAACAGGCGAATCCGCCTATTTATTATTTTTCTCCGACCATGGTGAAGAGGTCTTCGATACCCGCGCCGCCAGCGGACATCTTATGTCCAATGTTTATCCTTGTCAATGCCGGATTCCGTTTATACTCTGGCGTTCGGAAAGATACAAAGCGGAAAATCCGGACATTGTCATTGATACTTCCCGCCCCTACAGCATTGAAGATGTAATCTATTCCATCTCAACGCTCAGCAAATTAGAATATGTGGATAATGACCAAAGGTTCAGTATCTTTTCGCCGGAATACCAATTACCGGGAAAACGCTTGGTCGGGACGGAAGACTATGAAGAAATTCTGAAAAAGTAAATAATTAGTTGATTCCCTTGTAAATTTTTTTAACAGCAGGTGTAAATATATTTTACAATTTTAATTTGTAGGTTTTTATTAATTAGTTGTGTATTAATAATTTGAATTTTTGGCACGAAATTAGTACCCATATAGTAAAGTTACAAAAAAAATTGATAAAATGAAGAAAAATTGGCTAATATTTTTACTGCTGTTTGCACAGATAGCATGGGCACAGGAAAAGTCCTTGACTTTGGAGGACTGTATTCAATATACACTCCTGCACAATCTGCAAAGCGTAAAGCAAGAAGCGCAGAATGAAATTTATAAGATTGACCAACGGGAAGCCATCGGCGGTTTTCTGCCTTCTCTGAGCGCAGGAACAAGTGCTTACATGAATTTCGGGCGCGGCGTTGACCCGGAAACAAACAATTATATTTCGAAAAATACGTTCAGTAACGCTTACGAAATATATTCTTCCATGGTTTTATTTGATGGTTTATCGCAGGTTTATCGTGCGAAACTGTCGAAAATCAACCGCTTGAAAGGAAAAGATGAACTACAGGACATCAAGGACAAAATGGCTTTCGAAGTGATGGAAATTTTTTTCAATGTACTTTATTACAAAGGAACGGTAGATTTAGCCCAACAGCAATTGGAAGAAAGTTCCGTCAACCTGAAAAAATTTCAACGGATGGAGGAATTGGGCTTGAAATCTATTCCCGACCTGAATGAGATACAAGCGAAGGAAGCCGAAGACCGGTTTGTATTGACCAAGCAAAACAATCTTTACAATCTGGAAATCATCAAGTTGAAAGCAAAAATGAATATGCCTACCGAAGAAGATTTGCAAATTGCAGGATACACCGATTTGCTTCCGGTTGATAAAGCGCAAGAAAGTGCATTGGCCGTTTATCAGCAGGCGATGAGCAGTTTGCC
>JAITNQ010000002.1 GCA_031290435.1 Candidatus Symbiothrix sp.
CAAATGCGGAAAGAGCGGAACTATACGGACATGTTCCATGTGACGGGGCAGACCAAGCTGTATAAGGTTCGCATCGGCGGTCTGCTCGAAGTCGATTTCAACAACAAGATGAAAGTTGATGACAGTTTGGGAACACTCAAGGTAATCCGCGTAAAACATGTTTTTGATGAGTTGGGGCATTATCACAATGAATTTGATGCGGTTCCGTCAAAATTCGACCGGATACCCAGTCCGGATATTGACTTTCCCATAGCGCACGCCATTCCGGCAATCGTAACCGGCAACGAAGACCCAGACGGATTGGGCAAAGTTCAGGTGAAGTTTGACTTTGATAAAGGATATTGTGAATACTGGATGCCACTAATGCTACCTGAAGCGGGCGGCCCGTCGAACAGGGGCTATATCTTTGTGCCGGAAAAGAATGACAAGGTATTGGTTTCTTTCTTTGAGGGCAATCCGGAATTTCCGTTTATTATGGGTTCGATGTTCCATGGTAAGAATGGAAAAGGTATAGGCGGCGGAGCGGGCAACCATACCAAATCCATGCGGGACAAGAGTGGAACGGAAGTGGTGCTGAACGATAAGGATGGAAGCGCTAAGATTTTCAGTCCAAAAGGGAACAGTACCGTTTTTTTGGATGGGAAAGGAAATGTGTCGATTACAACTCCCAATACAATAACCCTGACTGCCGCCGACATCAAGATAAATGCATCCAATTCGTTCATTGTTCAATCTGTACCCGGGGAAAATGGCGGTATAGGGAAAATTGAGATGCTTGCTAAAGATGTAGTTGTAGTAAACAGCCAAGATGCGGATATAAATCTGACAGCCGAGAAAAGTAATATTACCTTGGCGTCCGACAAAGGTGAATTTGGCGTATCAAGCAAAAAAACAGTCATGAGTTCAAAAGGCGACAGTAAACTTTCTTCGGGCGGAGTATATAAAATAACCGGGGCATCGAACGTGGAAATAAATAAATAAGACAATGGAAATCACGCTCAATTATCAAAGACCGGATAGAACCGTCCAGTATGAATTCAAGCGTTCGGAAGATGCTGAACTTCGAGGGGGAAAATCGGAAAATGCAGTCCATGAATATTTTTCTTTGACCTATTTGGGAAAGAAAGGAGGCTTGGATTGTTTTGACTACCAAGTATCCCATGTTTCGCAAACCAATCATAGAGGTTTGTATGCGTGGGTAGAAGACATGTATCCGTTGATGAAACATCTGGAACTGGGTATTTCACCTGAAGGGCGAATAAAAAAGATATTCAATTTACAGAAAATCTACAGGCTATGGGAAAATAAAATCTGGTATGAGACCAAACAAAAGCATAAAGGCGAAGACAAGCGGGACGCCATGCTGGAAAATATCGACACGCTGTTGCAGGATGAAGAAGCCTTTGCCAATTCGTTATGTTATGCGCCTCCCTTTTCTTTGCTGTTTTCCGGGTTACACGGGATGAAATTTGAAAATGATACGGAAGAAAAACGGACAGGACGGTTGTTGGGATTTGGCGGAGCGCCTTTTCTTCCGCTGATTTTAACGGATGCAATTAAGGCTGCGGATAATCCGGCTGAAAGTTATGAAATAAAAACTACCGGAAAATTGGATGAAAAAGAATTTAATCAAAAATCTTTTACTAATTTTGTCCGGACGATGAGCAATGACCCCACAGCGGTGGATTTACTGAAAATCCGCCATAGCGAGCGGTATTTATTGGATGTTCATCATTGGGTGAAATATGGGATGTGGCTTCACTTGTCGGTAGTTCCTTATTTTCTGATGCGCGAAGAACGTTGTTTCCTTAAAACGATAGACGTATGAGCGGATTGAAATATGTACCGGACGGAGTTTGGCTGACTTGTAGCAACGGGGGATGTTATTCGGTATTCAAAATAACCTTCCACAAGACGACGAACATCTACGGTTCGAATATGGCGACGGAAGGCGATCGGTGGCCCTTTCTGAATGTTAAGCCAATGGGGACATGCATCTCAAGGATGAGTTTATGTGTTCCTACGCCGGTTATTTGGAAAGACCCCAAACAAGGTATAATGATTGGGAACAACCAAATGCTGTTGGAAAACTCCACGGCAATGTGCATGTTTGGCGGTACGATTCAGATTCATTTCACTTTGGAAGCGGCACAGGCAGCATGTCCTTTCGGTTCTTTCAAAAAGCCAAGCGAATATATCAAGGATGGCTTTGACTGGGTCTTTGACAATATGAATAAAAATATGGCTGACGCTCGCAGTAGTTTGGCACAAGCAGGCGCACCAAACTGGTTATTGGGTGGAGTTGATTTCTTGTCGTGGGGTTCGCAATTTTCAGTGGGCGTAATCGAAGGCGCAATTAATGCGGTTGTAGGCTTGGGCGAAGTTATCTGGGACATCACCCAAGACCCTGTCGGAATAGGTAGCGCCATAGTGGAAGGCGTCGCCGACGGAGCGAAATCAGCATGGGATTGGGCGTCGAAAGGTGAAAACTGGACAAATGCCGCCCAAAGCAGTTGGGATTACGTTACTTCTCCTGAAAAATGGGAAGAGACAGCGGAAAGCGCTGCCAATTGGGTAAAAAACAACCCCCGTACGGTGGGTAACGTAGCCGGAGAGATTGCAGAAACTGCGGCTGAAATTGCTTTGACGGCAGGCGCGGCAACGGCGGCAAGAGTCGGTGGCAAAGTTGCCAAGGAAGTGGTTGAGGAAGTGGTTGAAAGAGGGGCAAGAGAACTTACGGAAGAAGCTGCCGAAAAAGTGACGAGAGAATTGCTTGAAAAGACAACCAAAGAAATGGCGGAAGACGGAGTGCAAAAAAGTTTGCCTAAGGTGGTGACTAATAAAAAAAGCCTTCGGGAACAATTTTTAGGTAGAACTCCTGGAAAAAAATCTAAGACAGGTAGAGAGGTCATAGATAGGATGGATGCCGAAGGTAAAATAATACGAGATGCCGAAGGTAACGCTGTACAATTTAAAGCTAGCGATGGGGAATGGTATGATATTGATTTAGCTGATATGGCACATAAGCAAGATGCTGTTAATTATTGGAATACTGAAGGAATTAACCATGGAGCTAAATCACAAGAAGTAAGAGAATGGATGCTAAATTCTGAACATTACGAGCTGGATCATCGATCTATTAATCGTTCTTTAGGAGGAAAATCTAAAGAAAGATATATAATTCCAGATAAGTAAAAAATATATGACATAATTAATATTGCATTTTTAACAAATAAATATACTGTATTTCACTTAAAAGCATTATCTTTGCAAAAAAGAGTAAGGAAAGCACAGCCTTGGGCTGTAATAGCAATTAGCGAAGGGAACCGGATGTTGTTAGATATATTCCATGATATTAAACCGAAATACCTGCAAAATTACTCGGATGAATTTTGTTACAAACTCGGTTACAAAAATCAGAATGGATATTATTATTGAGTAATCATTTTTTAAAATAAAAATCATATCATTATGGAAGATAATGAAAAGCAAATTTTAGATGTAATTAAAGAATCTAATGAAATTTATAGAGTAAAAGGTAGTCAATCCGCATTGGATAAATTACTATATGCTTGGGAAGAACTAATTACTGAGCCAAAAACAAAAAATAAAATGGCCACAGTTTTAGTGAGTTTTATTGCAAAATACTATTTTGATATGAATCTATTCGATAAAGCTCTGTATTGGGGAGAAATCTTGAAAGAAAGCCAGAAATACAAGATAGATTCAGGGGAAGGGTATTTTTTATGTGGAAAAATTTATTTCGAAATGGGACAAAAGAGTAACGCCTTTGAAGAATTTAAAATTGCTTGGGAAAAATCTGACGGACGTATTTTTAAAGATAAACCTAAAATATACTTAGATTTTTATAGGAATTCGAAAAAAGTATGAAATAATTATTTAATTTTGTTGTTATCTTATTAATATAATTAAGAAAATGGAAATAGACGATGTAAATTACGAGCAAATAACTTCTTTATCGGAAGATGGAAATGAATTGGCTGACGAAGAAAATTATGGTGATGCGCTGGCGAAATATAATGAAGCTTTAGACTTAATTCCGTCTCCAAAGATTGATTGGGAAGCATCCACATGGTTATACGCAAGTATTGGTGATATGTATTATTCTTTGGAAAATTATGAAGCAGCAGTTAATAATCTTTATAATGCTTTAAACTGCCCTGATGGGTATGAAAATCCATTTATTCATCTACGCTTGGGGGAAAGTTTATATGAACTTAATCGAAAAGATAAAGCTAAGGAATATTTATTACAAGCCTATATGTTAGATGGAAAAGAAATTTTTTCCGAACAAGATTCCAAATATTTTGAGTTAATTCAAAATATTGTATAATGCGTTTGCTTTGGAAAATACGCCTGAAATTCAAAAAGGTCAGAATGTAACTCGTAATAACATAAATTTGCCATAGTAAATAATATAAATCAAAAAGAAATATTAAAGCTCAAAGAAGTTTTACGCGACTCCAAAAGCAGTATTCGCCGAAGCGTTGCAAAAAAGATGGTGGAAAGAAGAAAATATCTGGATTTAGGTAACCTTGGCATTAGCCTATGATAACATGATACTTTTTATCTTAATAAATATCTTAAAACTCCTCAATAAAAAGAATTTGCAATAGTGACATTAAAAGGTGAAAAAAGCAGATATGAATAATTTTCCTTTCTTACACAATTATATTCTGTCTCAAGAATTTATTGCGACACTCAAGCCAAAAGAATTGAGGAAGTTGCGTCATAATCTTTATGCGCTGCCGGATCATGTAATTCAGGAGGCGCTGGATGCTTTCGACCCTTTCCCTGTCGAACTGAAAACGTTTTATCAGGAAATAGGGTTCGGTTATTTTCATTGCAACAAAGAACGGGTAAACCGCATTTTAGATCCCTACTCATTGATTCAGATGAATAGACAGGAAGATCACTTCAAGTTTGACGTGGAATTGAAGCGGGCTTTGGCGGATGGACATTTGGTCTTTTTTCAAACCTGTTTATATCAATTTCTTACCATCGACAAAAAAGATATAAAAGGTAAAAATGCGATTTACTATAAAAAGCAGCAAATAGCCGGATCGCTGTTGGAATTGTTCACTGATTACGA
>JAITNQ010000060.1 GCA_031290435.1 Candidatus Symbiothrix sp.
TGTATTCAAAAAAAATTACTATTTTTGTGCTATCAATTATATGAGATTTGTATGAATAATAATTTATTTACTAAACTTAAAAAAATAAACTTATGGCAGAAGTAACTCCTACTCCCGACGCGAATGATGTTGCGAACAACAAAGTTCTTGCAATTTTGGCTTATTTTGGTATTTTATTTTTAATACCTTTATTGGCGGCAAAAGATTCTCCATTTGCACGTTTCCATGCAAATCAAGGATTGAATTTATTTATTTTATGGATAGCGGCATATATCGTTGTTACTATCCTTGTAATAATTGTTCATGCTTTAGCGTTAATTCTCAATTTACTTTTTTTGGTAGTTCTGATTCTCGCTATCCTGGGTATAATCAATGCTGCGAAGGGTGAAATGAAAGAGCTTCCTTTGATAGGAAAGTTCAAGTTTATAAAATAAGTAAAATTTGCATTACTTGTTTTTTTTGTTCAGCAAGTCGACCCAAAATCAGGTCGGCTTGCTATTTTTTTTTAGTTGGGGTGCTATGATTTCGAATAAATGTATTAATTTTACGGTCAATTTTGAAAATTGCTAAATTAGTTGGATGAAGGCAGATAAAACTTTATTATTTATTCTCCTTGTTATAGCGCTGTTAGCGTTATTATGCATTGTTTTTCCTGAGAAGGGCATTGCTTTTGGTAGCCGAAGATTGTTTTTCCCCACTTTGGAAGAAGTGATGGTCAGGGAAAAAAGTCGGTCTGTTGTGGAAAAAATGGAAGAACTGAGAGAAAGTTTGCGGATGCAAATTTTTCAAGATTCCGTGTCCACGGCTAATTTTTTGACTCGCAATGATTCATTGCTTTTTTATACGCGTTTTGCAATCGAGAATCCGGCAAGAATTCATCTGCCGGGCGATGACCTTACTTTTTTAGATTCCCTTTTTGAGAAACTTTCAAATTGTAAAGCGAACAACGAAATCGTTCATATCCTGCATTATGGTGATTCTCAGATTGAAGGAGACAGAATAACCGGTTTCATCCGTCAAAATTTACAGGAAAAATTCGGGGGAAACGGTCCCGGACTGCTTCCCGCTGTGCAGATTATCCCGTCAACAGCTGTTAACCAGTCCGCTTCCGAAAGCATGGAAAGATATACCATATCGGGAAATTTTACAAATAAGGCGGCACACAACCGCTATGGTATCCTGGGACAAGTAAGCCAAGTTTCCGGACAGAGTATGTTGTCGGTTCGGTCGCGAAATACAAAAACGACTTACAAAAACCTGGAAAATTTTTCAAAAATAAGATTGTTTGTCGGCCGTAATGAACCGGGTTTTCAAGCGACACTAATGCTTCCAAAAGAACAGGCAGTTACACAATCTTTAAAAAAATCCGGCGTTCGGACACGTGTTTTAACCTGGGATTTGAAAAACCCGGTCAAACAATTCTCCCTGCAATTTTCAGGATCAGCTGAGATTACAGCCATTGCGGTCGATGGAGAAAACGGAGTCGCTGTCGATAATATTCCACTCCGTGGCAGTTCGGGCACTTTCTTTTCCGTAATAGATACAAATTCTCTTGTTCCGGCTATGAAAGAGTTGAATACACAATTAATCCTACTTGAATTCGGCGGAAATATGCTGCCATCGATAAAAAATATAAAAAATATCGCCACCTATAAAAAAGAAATGTCTAAACAAATTGTACATTTACAGAATAGCTATCCCAAAGCAAAAATTATTTTAATCGGTCCGGCAGATATGTCGGTGAAAGTGGATGGACATTTGGAAACGATTCCTTTTTTAGCAGAGACCGTTCAAGGGATGAAAGAAGCTGCTTTGGAAAACGGGGCGGCATTCTGGAATATGTATGAGGTAATGGGTGGTAAAAATTCGATGATTGAATGGGTAAGAAACAAACCGGCTTTAGCTGCCTCGGATTATACCCATTTTACCCCGCGGGGTGCGGAAAGAATCGGAGAAATGTTTTATGAATCCCTGATGATTTACTATGATTTTATTATTTTTAGAAAAAATTTAAATATAAAATGAAGAAATTGCTGTTTATTTTTATACTTGTTGTCGCTGTTTATCAGCTGTCTGCCAAGGAATTTCTGCGGGAAATTCCGCTTATAACGGAAATTGACGACAGTTACAACCGTATACAAATACCCGGCGGAGATTCAAGCCGGATAAACGCATTTTTTCAGAAAATAGATTCTTTATTTGCGTTTGGCACAGGAAAGATAAATATTATGCACATTGGCGGGTCGCATGTTCAGGCCGATTTTTTCACCAACCGGATACGACGAAATTTAGACGAACTAAACAAAGATTTCAAGCCTTCGCGCGGGTATATTTTCCCTTTTAGCATAGCCAAGACCAACAATCCGGTGAATTATACCGTAAGGTATACCGGAAATTGGCAAACTGTTCGTAGCGTGGATAAAAACCGGGAAATACCCATAGGTCTCGGCGGCGTTTCCGTTTATACCAACGACCCCAATGCGGAAATCACGGTATGTCTGAATACCGATATTTTTGACTATCGTTGGGATTTTGATATATTGAAACTTATCGGGTATCCGAAAAATGATGATTCGGGAGTGGAACCGCTGCTGAAATACAATTCGACTTATTTAAAACCAATATTGGATAAAGATACCAAAACCTATCATTTTTCACTTCCGAAATTAATGGATTCGTTTACAATCTGCTTTAAACAGAACGATTATATTCCACAAACATTTATCTTAGATGGATTTATTCCGCAGAAAGACGAAGAAGGAATTGTGTATCATTCTATTGGGGTGAATGGCGCTACCGTTCGCTCTTTTTTGGAAAGTGAAAATTTTGAAGACGAACTGAAATTAATACGACCTGATATGGTAGTTTTCAACATTGGAATAAACGATGCCTTTGGAAATAATTTCAACGAAGAATCTTTTATTGCCAACTATACCATGCTTATTCATGAAATAGAACGAGTATCTCCCGGTTGCGCCTTCATCTTTATTACGAACAACGATTCTTTCCGGAAAATTTCACGCCGAAGATATGCCGTGAACCGAAACGGACTGATCACCCAAAAGGCTTTTTACCGTTTAGCGAAACAACACAAAGGAGGCGTCTGGGACTTGTTTGCTTTGATGGGAGGTCTCGGATCCATGCAAAAATGGGAGAAAAAAGGTCTGGCAAAAACAGATAAAGTACATTTTACCAAAGAAGGTTATACCTTGTTGGGCGATTTGCTTTATAACGCTTTGATAAATTATTATTTGTATAACGATGAAATAGATTTCCAACTATGATTCTGACATTTTTGAAGGACATATTCGTCTTTGATTCACATTTTCCGCTGTTGTTCACCCAATTTTATTTTTGGGCGTTTTTTGCATTTGTATTTGCAGGATTTAGTCTGCTGAAAAATAAAATATTACTGCGTAACACCTTTCTCGCTTTTGTCAGTCTCTTCTTCTATTACAAAACAAGCGGGTTGTTTATTCTGATTCTGCTATTTACCACAGCATTCAATTTCTATCAGGCTAAGCGCATAGACAAAACAGTAAGCGATAAGCTAAAAAAGAAAAAACTGATTATAGGGTTAAGCGTAAATCTATTAACGCTTTTTTATTTCAAATATGCTTATTTTTTCGCCAATTTATTCAACGACATTTTCGGATTTCATTTACAAGTTTACGATATATTTGCCCGTATCGGAAATATGTTTGCCGGAAGCGAGCATTTCGATGTAGGCAATATCTTGTTACCTGTAGGGATTTCTTTTTATACTTTTCAGAATATCAGTTATATAATTGATGTTTTCAGAAAGAAGGTCAAACCGGTAGAAAGTATATTTAATTTTGCTTTTTATGTTAGTTTTTTCCCACAATTGGTTGCCGGACCAATTGTGCGGGCGAACGAATTTATACCGCAAATTTATAAGAAATATTTCATTTCCCGCCGACAATTTGGAATAGCCGTTTTTTGGATATTAAACGGATTGATGAAGAAAATCATCCTCAGCGACTATATTGCGGTCAACTTTGTAGACCGGGTCTTTGAAAATCCGGGCATGTTTTCGGGATTTGAAAACTTGGTTGCCCTCTTTGGCTATTCTTTACAAGTCTATGCCGATTTTTCGGGATATACCGATATCGCCATCGGTGTAGCTATGTTGATGGGATTTTATCTGCCGAAAAATTTCGATTCGCCATACAAAGCGACCAATCCGGGAAATTTTTGGAAACGTTGGCATATTTCTCTTTCCAAATGGCTGCAAGATTACCTCTATATCCCTTTAGGAGGAAACAGAAACGCCTCTTTCACTACCTACGCCTGTCTGATTTCCATTGTATTGATAGTGATAATTCTGGCTGGAAATATGTGGGTTACCCTGATTATTGCCTTTATCGGATTGGCTTTGGTGTATAGAATTCGTTTCTATCCGGAAAATCAACGGAAAGCCCAAACAAATTTTAATATGATGAATACCATGCTTTTAGGTGGACTTTGGCATGGAGCCAGTTGGAATTTCATGATTTGGGGCGGACTGAACGGCTTGGGAATCCTTGTCTATAAATTTTGGAAAAACGTAGACGTATACAGACGCACTTCCATCTTAGCGGCTTTGACGTTTCTGTTTGTGTTATTGACACTGCTGTTCCGGTCTCCGATTTTTACCATCGGGATGGTGTGGATTGCCTGTATTTTTGCTGGGACATTCATTCGTTTACTGTACCATTATTTCGGCGGAAAATGCGCTTTCAGATATATAGAAATGTATTGGGCAGTAGCGCAAACTTTTGTCTTTATCTCATTTACCCGTTTGTTTTTCAGGGCCGGTTCCAATCTGAATCCGGCAGAAGCAAATCAAACGGCTTGGAATACGGCCAAAAGCATGGTCGCTCAAATCGGCGGTAATTGGAATTCCTCACTCATCGATACCATGCTATATGAGTATCGGTATGTATTTTCTATGATAATAATCGGACTGATTATACATTGGCTGCCGGATAAATGGAAAAGACGCTACAGGCTTACTTTTGCACAACTACCCTTTGTACCAATGGCCTTTGTAGTTGTTATTTGCATTTTTATCATTTACCAATTCATCACAGCCGATTTGCAAGCATTTATTTATTTCCAGTTTTAAAACGGCGGGATTTGCAAATATTAAGTGTAAAAAATACACTTATTAAAGAGTCGGTTATTGCCTATCCGTCAATACCATTTAAAGAAACGCATGCCGGTTACAAAACAAATCACACCGAAAACGGAGAGCGCAATGGAAGGTGTAATTATTTCTATCCAACCCGCTCCTTCGTTAAAAATACTTCGGATACCATCGGCAAGCGCCGTAAGTGGTAACAGCTTGATTATTCCGAGACTCCATTCGGGAAAATTGTGATAGCTGAAAAATATACCGGAAAGAATCATCATGGGCATTTGCACGGCGTTGATCCACCCGCTACCGACTTCCGTTTTGGAAGTGCGGCAGGATATCAATACGCCAATACCGGTGAAAGCAATATTTCCGGCTAAAAATAAAACGATCAATGCGCCGATATTTCCTTGAATCCGAACGCCAAATAAAAGCCATGCAAAAAAGAATAGAAACAAGGCTTCGACCACATTCATCAAGATACGGACAAACATCAGGGCAAAGAGGAAATTCGTTTTTCTCATCGGGGTAGCCACCATCCGCCTCAACAGTTTTTGGGAACGCCGTTCGATGATGGTATAGCTGACTCCCCACATGATGGAACTCATCAAGCCAAATGAAATTAGACCGGGAATCAGAAAGTCGATATACCGTACACCAGTCAGTACCAATGGCTTTATGGAATTTGTTTCCTTTACGGCTTTTGAAACGGGCGATTGCAGCAAGGACGACAATTTCATGTAAACCAATTGCGCCGAAGCGTTGTGTGGGTCAAAATGGTAAACCGCCTTCCCCAAGGAATCGGTAACAATTACATCCGCTTCTCCCCGTTTCAAAGCCACGATTGCCGGTTCCCATTCCGTCCGGAAAAATTTGAATTCCGTACTGCCAAGGGTTTCGTCTTCAATTTTCCATGTATACACGGTTTCGCCTTTCCGGCTGTCTTGTTGTGCATGCAGGTAGAGCAGAGAATCCAATTCCGAACTGTTTTTTCCCACCAACATAATTCGAAATTTCGATTCGGAACTTTGGGTAAAAGCAAGGCCTAAACCGATAGAAATAAGAACGGGAAAAATCATGCCCCAGAAGAGCACCTCCGGTTCGCGGATTGTTTCCAAGAACTGCGTGTAGGTAAGTTGACGGATTTGAGAGTTTTTGAATTTCATTGTGCGCTATGTTTAAGATGCTGCATCCGGATTTTCTTGCAAGGTTTTTCCGGTAAGATGGATGAACAGTTCATCCAGATTGCTTGCATTTTCGTTTAATAAATCCGCTAATTTTCCTTCGCTGATTATTTTCCCTTCATCGACAATGATGATATGGTCGCAGAGTGACTCAGCCTCTTCCATGTAATGCGTGGTCAGAATTAAAGTTGTTTCTCCTTGGTCTTTCAAGGCTTTCAGTATCTTCCACAAATCAAGTCGGGAGTGAGGGTCTAATCCGGTAGTAGGTTCGTCTAAAAAAAGTATCTTAGGATGGTTCAGCAGCGCAACCGCCAAAGCCAAGCGCTGGCGTTGACCGCCGGAAAGCGTTCCCGTCATAGCTTTTTGTTTGTGTTCCAAGCCGGTAAGTTTGATTATCTCTTTCACTCGCTCTTCTTCCGTCTCAAAAAAACTGGCAAAAAGGCGCAAAGTTTCAAGAACGGTTAATTTTTCGGTAAAGCGTGTTTCCTGTAAGGACAAGCCGATTATTTTCCGGAGCGTTTTTTCATCTTTCCGCCAATTCTTTCCTTGGATGAATATCTCTCCTTCATCGGGTTGCCTCAAACCTTCCATCATTTCGACCAAGGTAGTCTTGCCTGCACCGTTGGGTCCCAACAGCGCAACAAACTCCCCAGCGCGGATCGAAAGCGATATGCCACGCACCGCCCGGACGTCTTTAAACGACTTGAAAACATTTTTTACTTCTATCTGGTACATGCTAAATTGTTATTCGCCGACAAATATAAGCAGGAATTACCGATTATCAAAACTTTCTTGTTTTTCCGTAAGAAACTTCCAAAATCGTTTCGGCAAATGTTGTCGTTGCAGCTTCAGGTTTTTCCGTTCGTTGATGGTAATCGCTTTCAGGTAATCCTTCCATAAATGCTGGAAAACCAATTCGTAATCGTCTAATTTTTCTACAGTCAGTTTACCTGTTTCAAGCGAGACGTCCAAATGATTGAATTGCACTGTTTCAACTGTTTTTAGGTCGTAAAACAATCCGTATTTTCTTCTTACATCGTATATTATCCATTGTTGGTCGGCAAAACGGGTGCGGAAAAACCGCGCCGATATGGGCAGGACGTTGTGTTTGGGGTCCATGACGGCGAAAAAAATACCGTCGGCAGTCTTCTGAAAACGGACAAACTGCCTCATTCGTTCTTCTTCGCGGGTGACTTTCTTATAGATTTTCGACAATTCGAGTACATCCGGGTCGGCAAAATTCATTTCGATGCTGGACTCCGCAGTCAATGCTTTCTGCATATAACGGAAAAGAATTATTTCTATACCTTCTATTTCAGATAAATAAGTAATAAATAGCATTTCCAGCGCCGATGAGGAAATCTTTTTCTGCAAAGCTTTCAACACGCGGTCAGCTCCGGCTTCATCGGTAACGACCCTGAACATTTCCGTAAACAAAGGCAACTGCACATCTTCGCCTACGATGTTGTCGGGAAATTCTTTCCGGTTGAAAGCATCGAAAACACAGGTCAATAGCCCATCGAAAGTCCGGTCGTAAGTGAAATAGCGCATAAGAAAATTATGAATTATGAATTATTTGAATTGTCGAAGTTTTGAGGCTTAACATTCGGTATTCGTTTTTAATTCATAGCAAAAGTAGTGTATTTTTTTATTTTTACAAAAACCTCTGTCCTGATATTCCTTCCCACAAGGGAGGGGAGTTCGGCTCTGTCGTTACCCGCAATGACAGTAGGCTCCCCCTCTCCAAAATGGAGAGGGCGTAACCGAACGCCTGTCAGATCACTTTTCCTGCCCATCCTTTCGCCTCATATACCGCATCCCGTATGGCTTTACCTCGCTCTTTGTCTTGTACAGGCGGATAAATCATACCATACTCCCTGATCAAACGGTTCTTCAGGTCTTCCAAAAAGGGTATTTTTTCTTTTGGACATGTAGGTAATGCGTATTCAATCCTTCGCATCACATCCCAGCCTGCAAAATTAATGATTTGAGGGTCAGCGCCTCTCTCCAATAAGGGAATAAACCGGCTGCAATTCCCTGAAGCTTCAATAATTAAAGCGGTACTTCCCATCTTATCCGCATAAGCATTGATATCCGCTCCTTTTTCCAGCAGGAAATCAAACAATTCAAGTCCCTCATGAGACATTAAAGCATTTCTTAGCGGTGAATCATAATAAATGCCAAAACCATTGACGTCTGCTCCGTAATCAATCAACAAGCCGACTATCTTTTTGGCTTTGGAAATATTGTCGATTCGACTTGTCGCCCAATCCAAAGGATTTGCTTCATAATATAAAATCTCTTCACCAGTGTAGGGATTTGTTACTTTCATTCTATGTCGCATTAAACAAAATTGCTCCGGATTGGCTCCGTGTTTCAATAATATTTCCACCATGTCCTGCTTCTGTAATATCACTGCATACATCAGCAATGTAGGTCTGTCTGTATCTCCTCCTTTCCGGATAGAATCAAGAGGTACCCGTTTTTTCTCTAAAAGTTCGGACAATTTTTTTGCATCACTCTCATAAATGGCTTTGCCCAAAGGCAGATAATCGCCCTCGAAAAAATATTTCGGATTTGCATTTTCATTCATAAAATTACAAGCTGTTAATGTTAATACCAATATGTTTATCAATATACGTGTTTTCATGTGTACTTTTTTATTTTTTACTTTATGGTCACATGGAACTCGCTTCAAGTTCATACGCTTTGGCGCAACTTTTGCATGCGGGTTTCATATTTCATTTATCTTGTGCAATTACATCTACCTGTTTTCCCTGCTGCGCCATTTCTTTTTCCAACGCTGTTTTGATATAATTCACGCTATGACCTTCCGCTGGGTTGGGAAACCAGGAAGCATCCGTTTCCAATTCAATGCGTTGTCCGTTATTTCTGGGCAAAGCCCCATTTAACTCCAATAAATAAGTCAGGGGCGATATTCTGCCCAAAATGATTTCCCGGTTATCCGAAATCGCAGTTAATATATCATGGTCGCCGCTGTATGCCTGAATATTTTTAGCATTATCCGGATTGACGCCATTGTTGGTATAGGTATTGGGATGCACCCCTGCCGCATTATATGTATAAGTCGGCGCTCCTGCTTTCGGTCCGGCTAAAGCAGCCAATCCACCACCCAAAGAATGACCGCCGACAGCTTCTAATTCAACGCCATTCCGTTTCAAGTCTGTAACAAGTTTAACCGCTTCTTGATATTGCTCGCTTTCCAAACCCACTCCTTGCTTCAAGTTATTTGCCCAATCCTTTCCGGATGTAAAATCCGTGCCTTCAAATATCAAGATATTGCCGCCGGTAGGGCTTTTGTACAGCCGGGCTTTGAAGCCCGATTGGCTCACCCACGGATTTTTAGTCATATCTTTCATATTATCAGGCAATTCATCAGGAGGGCAGGGAATATATCCGTCCGGCAGATTAGCGCCATTTCCATAAATATGGGCGCAAAGCATCGACATATCCCTCGCCATTCGCAGGTTTTTCATTTCGATGGTAATCAACCCACCCAAGAGGCAGTTCAGGGTCGCTTGTTGCAACAACGCTTTCTTTTTTTCAAAACGCGTATTGTCATGCAATACAGTCCATTGACTGCCGCAAGTCAGGATACTACAGACACTGGGTATAACAGAGGCAAGTTTGCCCGCAACCGCTCCTGTGGCACTCCCCACGGCTACGGCTGCAAGAATACCGCCTAATGCCAACCCGCCCGTCAAGGCAATAGCCGCTCCGACTAAAGCGCCCACCAGAGCGGCAGCCATGACCATTTTCAAACAGGTGAAATTGCCGTCGAAACGGTCGGTTTCCACCGCTGCCAACCGAGTTCCGCTGATTCTAACGGTCGTTTGGCTTTGTACCTTTATTTTCGCCGGTTTTTTCCCCTCGGTACACAAGGTCCATGTTCCATCCGGTACATATAATTGACTCATATTTCTGTTGTTTTTTGTGTGATTTCGTAAAGTTTTTCTGTATATAACTGATCCTGCAATCTTTCGGATACAATTGCTCGGCAGTTTTTTACCAATCCTGTCTTCCTGTCCAAAGTATAATCGGCATGATGCTGGAATTGGTGTTCAAAATCCTTTCCGAAAAGCTCCCTATACCGTTTTTTATAAGATTTCTCCACTTCCGTGTCTCCAAACAATTTTTGTTCTTCAATCAATGAAGAATCCTGCTGCAATAGGATTTTGTCATCAGTTATCTCTTTCACTGTTTCATTGTTTTGCAGTTGCACGCCAATTTCTTGCAAGAAGATGGATTTGGTTTTTATCAGGTTAAATTTATACGCTTTACCGCGAATCTCTTGCTTCCACCGCAGGGAGTGATTGGGAATAAAAAACAGGATATACAACCAATCGCTCATCAATCCCGGTAAAGGGTCTTGAAATTCTTTGTCCAGCGCTGATTCTACCGTTTCTTTTTCCGTTCCGGCAAAAAATAGCGCCAATTCATAGGTTTTCAATTGTTCCCATTTGTCTGCAATTTCCTTTTTATTCACTACTTCAACTAAATAGCCATGCCTGTCTGTTTTTAACAACAAATGCTCATAAGTAGTATGGATTTTTTGTGAAAAATTCATTATTTCATTATAAGCAGGCGAATATTTAGTAATTTCATTTTTTGTACAGACAATGTCAAAAACAAAACCATTGTCTTTCCTCACAACTTCTTTCAGCAACCATTCCTGTTCGGTCGCAGCATTCAATAATTCTTGTCCGTTCACTACCATTTTGTTTGATTGCTTGATTTCGTAGCGTACCGGAATCTTTGTCTCTCTTATAATTACAGCATTCTTACTGTTTTCTAAATATTTTATCCTCTCTGCATAAGAAAGATCTTCCAAGATTATTTGTGCCATAGAAAAAAGTTTTTTTGTTTAAAATACATCTATTATACCGCACAAATGTAGCTATATTTTTGTAACAACAAGCGATAATCGCTTATTTTTTTTCACACAAGCTATCTATATTTTAATAATAATAGTAACTTTGCTTCCAAAAATTAGCATAAAAATGATTTGTTTTCCAAATGCAAAAATCAATCTGGGTCTGCATATCGTTGCAAAAAGGCCTGACGGTTATCACAATATAGAAACCGTTTTTTATCCCGTAAATCTCTGTGACGCATTGGAAATTGTGCCGGTAGAGGGAAGCGCGGGACGTTTTGTCCAAACAGGTATTCCCATTGCCGGAAAACCGGAAAATAATTTGATAATCAAGGCATTCAACCTGTTGAAAAAGGATTTTGATTTGCCTGAAATAGCTATTTACCTCCGCAAACAGATTCCTTTTGGGGCAGGTTTGGGTGGCGGTTCGGCCGATGCGGCTTTCATGCTCGTATTACTTAACGATTTCGCCGGTTTGCAATTGACGGTCAAACAATTGGAAGATTATGCCGGACGTATTGGCGCCGATTGTCCGTTTTTTATTCAAAACAAGCCGGTGTTCGCAGAAGGAATAGGAAATATTTTTTCTCCGTTGAATCTTTCCCTTCATGACTATTTTCTGGTATTGGTGAAACCGGATATATCCGTATCTACCCGGGAGGCTTATGCATTGGTTAAGCCGGGACAGCCGGATTTACCGCTGTCCGAAATCATCCGTTTGCCGGTGAATGAGTGGAAAGGAAAACTTGTCAATGACTTTGAAGCGAGTGTGTTTGCTGCTTATCCCGAAATTGAAGCGATCAAACGGAAATTATATGCGACGGGAGCGATCTATGCAAGTATGTCGGGCTCAGGTTCAGCCGTGTATGGGCTATTTGAAACGCACAGGGATTTAAGCCGGGAATTTTCGGATTGTTTATGCTATGGGATGCAATTGTAGTGATAGCTTAATTTTTTTACGCCTACTCGATTATTTTTGTCTAAAAATGTAATACACCAAATAAATCCATGTCATTTGTTCGTTTTTTTACCGATAAAAACCTTGTGAGATTTATTTTTCATTATTTTCTTCAAAAAAAATTGTCATATGTGAATTAAAATTGTACATTTGTACCGGAATCTATGAAATATTGTTGCGTCCAAATGTATGAACATTGTTGCGAGAATAACTTTTAATGTACCTGTTTATGTCGGAAATTTTTCCGATAAAATCCGATTTTCAATGAAAAAGATGTTGAAAATCGGTTTTTGTGCATTAATGCTCTGTTCTTGTTGGCAAATAAACGCGCAGTTCTACTTCAGCAATGATGACAGCGGTAGCGGTATTCATATAGCAGACGGTGCAGCTATTCATATAGCAAACGACGCAGCTGTTTATATAGCAGACAGCGCCGTTATTCATATAGCGGACGATGCAGTTATTAACATAGGAGACAAGGCTTATGTGTGCGACGAAACTCACAGGGGGCTGAAAGAAGAACTTGCATTAAAAAAGGAAACCACATCCGTACACCGCGTTCCGGTTGAGGAAGAAGCCGTTCCTGTAACAAAAGCGCAGCCTGAAGAAGAAATCGTTTACTGTAAATCGCTTCCGTATCATGAAGCGGACAGCATCAGCGCCAACTTCAAAAATACGACTTGCGTAAATACGAACAGCCAGACAAAAAAATACAATCCTTTTTGCAAAGACAATGCCTATTTTCCCGGTATTCAATTGCTTAAATCGGCACAATCGCTCTACGAACACAAATTTGTATCAATCGCCTATTACAAAAGGTATACCAACCGGCCTCCCCCTGTTTATCCTAACTATTTGTCTTATCTTGGATAAATTATAGTAATCTATCCTTTTAAAAAATTATTTTTGATTTCTGTTAGAAAAAACAGGAACCAGCGCTTACTTTATTTATTATTATTCAAATATATACAAAATTTATTTTAATTTTCAAACTATTATTGATTATATGAACACCTCATATTTCACAGGTACGTTAAAATTAAAGGGTACCTTATTGTCTAAAAAAACAAATCTACTTGGATTTTGTTTTGAAAAAAAAGAGTTGAAAAACCTTTTTATTGTTGTGCTGATGGCTTTCTTTTGGGCCTTGCCTGATATGATTTCGGCACAAAATGTTACTCCGGTTCCACCGGAATTTCAGCGTAATACTTTGTATGGCGTCAAAGCGAATGAAGCATTTCGGTACAATGACCCTCAAACTTCGGCAACGACTACTTCGTTATATTCCACCACTACAACAGGCGCCGCCTGGGGAACGGAGGCTTTATCTACTATGGCGGTAGGCCCATGGGATGATGATGCAAATCCGAATACGCCGGACATATTGGTTGCCTACCATTGGTATTGGGGTTCATCTGCTACTTTACGGCGTGTTAGTCCTTACAAAACTGCGGTTGAATTCGTCGTCCTACTTCCTTTGCCGGGGGCTCCGGCCTACAACTACTGGTCGGGTGGAGAAGTAAACCAGTTGACCGGAGAAATCTATTTTACCAGTGGGGAATTAAGTACATTACCCAGTAATGCCGCAGAAAGTGATGGTAGTTTTCGGATGATGAAATACAATCCTTATACGGGGCTATCCCTTATTAGTGGACCCCTTAAAGCAAAAACTACTTCAGATAGAACCGATGTTGCCAACCATCGTCCTTATTCGGATATGGCTACAGATGCAGACGGCAATGCTTATATCCTTGTTCGTAGTAACGAAAGTTTCGGTGCAGCTCGCAGGGATTGGTTGCTTAAAGTGGAGATTCCTCAGGGTTATAATACCCAAGAAACATGGTATTACAGCAAGGTAAAAGAAATAAAGGGTTTGGATTTAACTTATTGTTATGGCTTGGCCTTTCACAGAGGAAAGTTATATGCCTTGCAAAATACAGGTGTACTGTGGGAGATAGATCCGCTTTCAGGACAGGTTACAAACAAAGGCGCTTCAGGTACAGGCTACTGGCTCGACCTTGCCAGCGCCAATACGGCCTCGGTTATCAGGGGAAAAGTTTATAACGACGCTGATGGCGATGGTATTATTTCCGGAACAGAAAAAACTGCAAACGGCGTTCCGAATGTAACAATCGAAATATATGACCGTAATAAAACCTGTATAGGTAATACGCAAACCAATGGTAGCGGCGAATACAGTTTTCTGACCAACGATCCGAGCGGAACTTATTATATCCGCGTCAAACGACCGAAGATCAGGGTAGGTGCGGGCGCCTTGGCACAAGACAGCATCAAGGCCGTACAAACATGGGCTTCGGCCGGTACCGTTACGAATGCAAAATCGCAGTTTACGGTTACAGCCTACACTACCGACGGAACTACCAACGAGATGCCACTAACAAATTCCGGCGCTTGCTTCGGAGCGCGTTATGGAACGGACCCGAATACGCAAAATTTGAACGATGCGCTTTTTTTCAGTAAAATAGAGATGCAAGACGAGTTGATTGTCGGCGTTGTCAATTTCGGCCTCACCGCCATCAGCGATTTCGGCGATGCGCCGGATACTGCTCCCAATGCTTTTTTTGCCGGAACGACGCTTACCAAAGGCGGTCCTGCCCACCTTACCCACCGGAACCTTTTCTACTTGGGCGCCGATGTCAGCTACGAAGCGGACGGCCAACCGACTGCTGGCGCTGGAAGCCTTGCCGGCGCCGATGCAGATACTTTCGATGATGGTGTAACCGTAATGATTAACGGCGTGGAGATGCCACTTCAAAACGTCTATTTAGAAGCGGATACAACATATACTTTCAAAGTGAAAACCGTCTCCCCCAGTTGGGCAAGCGCTTACCTGAGCGGATGGTTCAGTTACAGAGTTGCCGGTAGCGGAACAGTCGCCCCTATCAGTACACAGATAGTAACCAACCAACAACCCGATGCCTCAGGTAATATTCAATTCTCCTATACAATGCCTGCTTACACGGGGAACAATTATGGCGCTTACCAGGCTTACTTCCGGTTCCGGTTCTCTAATGTAAGCGGACTAAACGCTATAGCGAATCCCGATCCGGGCACAGGCGCCAATTATTGGGGTATCTATGGAGAAGTTGAAGATTATGGTATCCGGCTCAGACGGAGGTATGCGCCCAATATTACTTGGCCCGCCGTAGGCAGCCTCACATACGGACAAGCTTTGTCAGCTGCGGGTCTAACAGGTGGCAGCTCTACTCCTTCTGGAACGTTTGCTTTCATAGATGGCGCTACTACTTATCCGAAAGTATCCGACAGCGGCACTACTCAGTATACCCTCTTGTTCCTACCGACCGATACAAATGCTTATTTGCCTGTATCACAACAAAAAACAGTAATAGTCAATAGAAAAACCCTCATCGTTTCGGCTTATACCGTTGCCAATAAGTTTTACGATGGAACGAACGCTGCCCTGATAAAATCGGTAACGTTCGACGGGCTTGTTACCGGTGACGTCCTGACAAGGGGTACGGATTATACAGTCACCGGAGTCTTTGGAAATACGGCAGTAGGCACTCACCCGACGTCTGTTATCTCTATCACGATGAGCACGCTGTCTACCGCAACAGGAAATAATTACACCGCTGTGCTGCCGAATATTCATCTTTCGGCAAATATCTTGGATGCGCCTTTGGGAGATGGAACCACGCTCAGCCAAGGCGCTACACCGACAGTTACGCCTGCTTATTCCTCGTTGTATCTGGATTCCGAGTCCAAAGGCCTTCGTTTACCTCGCTTGAGTAGCAATACCCGTGATTTATTAAGCGCTAATTTTGGAACAACAGGCGGCCCGGTAGCTGCCGGCGGCTTGATGATATACAATACGAACGATGCCGGGATTCAGTTCTGGAACGGAACCGTATGGAAAAACATAGACGGAACGCCGACTACGACCGGAACAGGCGTTGCCGCAATCAGAACGCCCGGCGCCATGTTTATCGGCAGTACCGAGCAACCCGATTATTTTGCATTATTGGAACTGGAATCCGACAAACAAGGTTTACGCTTGCCACAAATAAGCAACGATGTGAGCGATTTATTGGAACAACTTGTCAGCGGCGATGATAAAGCGAATGGTTTATTGGTGTTTAATGCAGAGGCAAATAACATCCAATATTGGGATGGTACGCAATGGAAGGTATTCACCGGTACGGATGTGACGCCGACTACGCCTTCCGGCGCTATGCCTGTTGATTATGGCGTCAATATCGGCGAGTTGATTCAACCGCACATTTTTGCTTTATTAGAAGTGACTTCTCTTGAGAAAGGTATCCGTCTGCCTCAATTGAGCGCTGCTACCCGTAACGGTTTATTAGTAGGCGCCACAACAGAAGAACAGGCTGCTGCGGTTGGATTACTTATCTTCAACACTGATACGAAGAAATTAGAATATTACAACGGAACAAGTTGGTATTCCTTCTGATACAGTACCCTGCCTACCCCCTAAATCCCATAGCGGGAACTTTTAGCGCCCGCAAGGCAAAATGGGGCTGATCAAAAAGCCCCATTTAGCGGGGTAGGGTAGGGTTTTATAGCAACTGTTTTGATTTGGATTTCCGATAATAAAATACTATTTTTGCCTTGGATTTTCAATCATCAAGTTAATTCTACTTTAACAGATTTAAAAGCAGATGTCTCACTTCGTTCGACATGACGGCAAAACATTTATTGTGACAAGGGGTAGGAAGCGCGGAAGCAAAGCTTCCGCGCTTCCTACCCCTTGTTTTTTCTCTAATTGCTCCGTCATGTCGAACGAAGTGAGACATCTCATGAATACTATAGTAAACATTTTTTAATCTGTTAAAGTAGAATTAACAATAAACAATTAAATAATTTATCAAGCATGAAACTATTATCAGAATTACCGATTAAAGAATTTTTATTAGTGACAGCCGGTGATGACCCTGTTCCCGGCGGCGGAAGCGTATCCGCTTTGTGCGGCGCTTTGAGTTCGGCTTTAGGCCAAATGGTTGCCCATCTTACCATTGGGCGCAAAAAATATGTCGATGTAGAAGACAGTATGAAAGAGATGGCTGCCGTTTTCAACACGTATTTAGCTGAATTTACAACAGCTATTGATGCTGATTCGGATGCTTATGATGCTGTTTTTTCAGCCTACAAACTACCAAAAGATACCGAGGAGGAAAAAATCCTGCGTGCGCAAAAGATTCAGGAAGCCACTAAAATAGCGGCTGAAGTGCCTTTGCATGTGGCGCAAAAAGCCTGTAAACTAATGGATTTTATCAGTATCGTAGCCAAAACAGGGAATCAAAATGCCGTTACCGATGCCTGTGTGGCGATGATGTGTGCGAGAACAGCGGTTCTGGGCGCTTTACTCAATGTACGCATCAATCTGACATCACTTCATGATACGGAATATGTGGATACTTTGAGGAAAGAGGCCGATTTCTTAGCAGAAAAAACAATCGAAAAAGAACAAAAACTACTGACTTGGATCAAAACCGTTATGAATTGAAAAAAATAGGCTATTTGAAAATAATGTTCTATATTTGCAATGATTTTATGAAAAGACAATTGATAGCCGTATCACCTATAATAAACAATTTTTATGAGCAATGTGTATCAAATAGGAAGTACTCCATTGAGCTTTGAAATCCTTGAGCAGATTATCAACAACAATCTGAAACTGAACTTGGCGCCGGAAGCAGCGGAACGTATCCGAAAATGCCGCGACTATTTAGATAAAAAAATCGAATCGTCGGATACACCTTTGTACGGGTCTACGCCCTTCTCAAGGCGCTGGAATTTACCCAAAAATCGGATTTAATCGCGACGCTTTCTTTGGAAGCTTTCAACGGATTGATTGACCCTTTCATGGAGTGTATTCAGGAAATACGGCCTCATCCGGGACAAAAAGAAACCGCTGGGAGAATCCGTAAATTGCTGGAAGGAAGCGAACTGATTGCACAGGAAAAAGAACATATCCAAGACCCGTATTCTTTCCGTTGTATTCCGCAGGTGCATGGCGCTACGAAAGACGCCATCCGTTATGTCTCCCAAGTTTTGTTAACGGAAATCAATTCGGTGACGGACAATCCTACGATTTTTCCCGACCAGGACAGAATCATATCCGGCGGGAATTTTCATGGGCAACCCTTAGCGCTTGCCTTTGATTTTCTGGCCAATGCATTGGCCGAATTAGGTAACATCTCGGAAAGGCGTGTCGCCCAACTTATCATGGGCTTACGTGGTTTGCCGGAGTTTCTGGTAGCCAATCCGGGCGTTAATTCCGGATTTATGATTCCGCAATATGCGGCGGCTTCTATGGTGAGTCAGAACAAGATGTATTGTTATGCGGCTTCCAGCGATTCCATTGTTTCGTCCAACGGACAGGAAGATCATGTGAGCATGGGCGCTAATGCGGCAACCAAACTTTTCAAGGTGCTGAATAATCTGGGACATATCTATGCCATCGAATTGATGAATGCAGCCCAGGGAATTGATTTCCGCAGGCCGATGAAAACCTCGCCGACATTGGAAAATTTCCTGTCCGAATACCGGAAAGAAGTGTCTTTCGTTAAAGACGATGTAGTCATGTACAAGGAAATACACAAAACGGTAGCATTCCTCAGCCGGATGTCGTTCGATTTTGTAGATTGACTATACTACCAAACTGAAAACCGTCATGCCGTCTTTGGAACGGGAGTGTAAGAGTTTGCCGCCGTGCAAACGCATAATGTATCTCGAAACACTGAGGCCAATGCCGGAACCTTCGGGTTTGGTCGTGAAAAAAGGAATGAAGATATGCGGTAAAATGTCCGGTGGAATAGGACTGCCGGAGTTGGCGATGTGGAGGCTGATTTTGTCCGACTCCCGTCGCCCGGTTGAAATGACGATTTTGCCGTGACTGTTTGCATCTAAGGCTTCGACCGCATTTTTAACAATGTTAATCAATACCTGAGCAATCAGGTTTTCATCGGCATAAATCGAAACAGGCTCAGGCAAGAGGACGCTCAGTTCAATAGCTTTCTCCCTGAGGACAGGCTCGTGCAATTTGACGACTTTATCCACCAATATATTCAGGCTGAAATCCTGCAATTTGGGTTTGGGAACTGCTGTGAATTTGCGGTAGGATTCAACGAATGACAGTAATCCGGAGGCCGTAGTCCGGATAGTTTCGAAAGCTTCGAGGGTATTTTGTTCCCATTCATCGGCGTCGATATTCCCTTCACGATGCAGGAATTGCATGGTTTCGCTCAGGGAAGTGATGGGTGCGATGGAATTCATAATCTCGTGGGTCATTACGCGGATAAGCCGTATCCATGATTCCATTTCTTTCATTTCCAATTCGTTGCCGATATTGCTCAGGGTGATGATTCGCATCAGTCCCCGTTTGAGCAGGATTTGTGAAACTTGCAGGCTGATGGCTAATTCTTCTTTTTCGCTCGTCAGGGTAATCTGGAGACTGTCGCCTGTTTTTAGTTGATGGAATAATTCCGGATAAGTTTCGTTGACGGCATGCAATTGGTTGATATGCGAAAAAATCGGAAGTCCGAGCAATCGTAGCGCCGGCTGGTTCACCCGTTGTACAATCCCCTGTTCGTTGATGATCATGATACCGGTCGAAACGCTTTCGAGAATCAAACTCAGAAAGTTCTCATTTTCAATCACCTCTTTCCGGGCATTGGTCAGCACTTCTTTGATACGGTTCATCAATCGGTTCATTTCTTTTTCGCGGACAGACAATTTGGTTTCCGAAAAATGGAAAGAATAATCGCCGTTTTCCAAGGCGTTGAGCAAAAAATTGAAATTACGATTGTACTGTTTGTAACTTTTCTCTAAGTTTGAAAAACTGATGATGATGATGATCGCACCGATAATCGCATAGATATACGCTTGATTGACAACAAAAAAAGTTGTTCCGGCAACAGCGATGACCAACAGCGCCGTATAAATATTGAGTTTATACTGGATTGATTTAAACATCTTATTCCATTCTGTATTTTTTCAACTTGTTGTACAGCGTCGGCCTTGTGATTCCCAATTGATTCGCCACAACCGTAAGATTGTTTTTGTTTCGTTTCAACGAATTGTCTATCAGTATTTTTTCGGCATCTTCCAGGGTCAGGTTATCGAATCCTGTATTAGACAAACCGGTTTTATTCAGATAAAAATCATTGGTTTTCAAGACAGCTGAATCGGAGAGGATTACGGCTTTTTCCAAGGTGTGTTGCAACTCACGGATGTTTCCCGGCCAGGAATAGGTTGTCAGTTTTTCCACAGCTTCGTCCGACAACCGGCTATTTTCCTTGTTGTATTTGCGGGCGTATTTTTTAAGGAAAAATTCGGCCAGCAGCGGAATATCGTCCCTTCTTTCTCGCAGGGGCGGTATCTCTATCTGGATGGTATTGATGCGATACAAGAGGTCTTCTCTGAACTCGTTTTTCAGGACGGACTCCTGCAAATTGCGGTTGGTAGCGCTTATCAGGCGGATATCGACCGGGATGGGTTTGTTGTCGCCTACCCGGATGATTTGTCTCGACTGTAAAGCGCTCAACAGTTTGGCTTGCAATGGGAAAGACAAGTTCCCTATTTCGTCGAGGAAAAGCGTACCGTGATTGGCCGCTTCGAATTTGCCTGTCCGGTCTGTTTTAGCATCCGTGAAAGAACCTTTAACATGTCCGAACAGTTCGCTTTCGAAAAGCGATTCTGTGATAGCGCCCATATCGACCGTTATCAGCACCTCTTTGTTGCGGGGCGAAAGTCGGTGGATTTCCCGTGCAATCACTTCTTTTCCCGTCCCGTTTTCGCCGGTAATCAGGATATTGGCATCCGTAGCGGCTACTTTCCGGATTAAGTGTTGCAGGCTTAACATCGCTTCGGATATACCCCAACAAATAGCTTGTTCACGGTTTAGTTCGTGGTTTAAAACGTTTTGTCGCTCGCGCAGTTGCTTTACTTCTTTTCGCGATTCCCGCAAAGAGTAAGCCGATTGAAGGGTCGCAATCAGTTTGGCATTATCCCATGGCTTGACTATAAAGTCGGAAGCTCCTTTTTTCAAAGCTTTTACAGCCAAGTCAATATCGGCATACGCCGTAAACAACACGACCGGGAGGTCGGCGTCTGATTTTTTTATCTCCGAAAGCCAGTATAAGCCTTCATTGCCCGTATTGATTCCTGCTGAAAAATTCATATCCAACAAGACAATATCGGGCGCTATTTCCCTGAGAAGCATATGGAGTTGATTGGGAGAATTCAGCAAGGTAACCTTTTCAAAATAATTTTCGAGCAGAATTCGCAAGGCTGTCAGAACATTCTTGTTATCATCAACAATCAGGATGCTGCCTTTTTTTACCATAGCGATCTGTTTATGAATCTTTCAGCCAGGAAATAATTGCTTCCGACTGAGGCGATTCTCTTGGCGCAATTGTTTTTACCCAATGTCCGTCCTCATCAATCAGAAATTTTTGGAAATTCCAAGTGACTTCGGCGTCACTCACGCCATTTTCCTTTTGGGAGGTAAGCCATTGGTAAATAGGAGCGACATCTTCGCCTTTGACGGAAATTTTTTCCATCATCGGGAAAGTAACGCTGTATTTGGACGAACAAAATTCTTTAATCTCTGCATTGGTACCCGGTTCCTGAGCGCCAAAATTATTGGCAGGGAATCCGATGATTACAAGGTTTTTATCCTTGTATTCGGTATAGAGGGATTGTAGCAATTCATACTGGGGCGTCAGTCCGCATTTGGAAGCTACGTTGACAATTATCACTTTTTTTCCTTTCAGAGAGGACAAGGAAAAATCTTCGCCGTCTATGGTTTTTACCGTAAAGGCGTGAATAGAGGGCTTGTTTGCCGTTTGCGCTTGTGCCAAACTGAAACAAAACAAGAGAGAAAAACAAAAAAATACGTGTTTCATAAGTTTATAGAATTAAATTAATTAATATCCACAAAGGTAATATATTTTTTTTAATTACCGTAAATAATCGGATATCAACTATGGAGGACACAGAGCGCACAGAGATTGGGCGGCTTGTGGTATTGTATCTCCTTCTGAGATGCTCAGAAAGCCGTTTTAGACGCTCATAACGTCGAAAACGGCTTTTTTAACCTCAAATTGGATGTTCGGAAGCGCTCAATCGGTGTTCGGAAGTATTAAAAATTGATGTTCTGAACCTCAAAATCGGCGTTCGGAAGTACTCAATCGAAGTTCAAAACACCAAAAAGGATGTTCGGAAGTACCAAAAAACGATGTTCGGAACATCTAAATCGAAGTTTTGAAGTACCAAATCGATGTTTGGAACATCTAAATCGAACTGTTTTCACCTTTTTTCTATATAAAATGTGAGAAAATGTATTTTTTTTTGTGGTTAAGAGTAGAGACGTTGTGCGCAACGTCTCCGCTCTCGCAGCAACAGCTGTATATGCCCATTGAAGCAGTTCGGTACCTCGTCTGGCATAAAGACTTTTTTCGAGATATAAGAAAACTTCATTCCATTCTCCTCCCACGTCTCCTACTCCGAAATTAAATCTCCAATATAGTCGGCAAGATACAGAGGAACGTTGATTAAATCAGCATTTTGCGCTACATTCTTCAAGGAAAGCCGGATGGATAATTCCGGCGAATATTTTTTCCTGT
>JAITNQ010000117.1 GCA_031290435.1 Candidatus Symbiothrix sp.
ATTCGAGGTTAAAAAAGCCGTTTTCGACGTTATGAGCATCTAAAACGGCTTTCTGAGCATCTCGAACGACGCTTTTAGAAACGGTTTCCTATTCCGTTACCTCTGTTTTGTTGGTTTTATGTTTGCCGTCGAGGAAATGTTTCTTTAATCAAAACCGCTACAATGCCATTACCGGTTTTTCACCCTACCTGACCAAAAGCAAGCCTCCGTTGGGCAACTGCGATAGAAAATAGAGATAAAATATTACCTTTGTGTAAATTTTTATCAGATAGAAAGAATGGATAATTTATTATTGCTAAACATCGGCTATTCCGATTTGAATGCCGACTGGAACTGGAAAGACGTCTACAGTCCGTTCGCCCGCTTGTATTATGTAAAAGCGGGAACAGCACGAACTTATATCCGGGATAAAATGTATAAACTCGAACCGGGATACATTTATCTGACGCCTCCGTTTTCCCTTCACAACGATGAATGTGACAGCCGTTTCTCCTTGTATTATATTCATTTCTATGAAAAATCCATACAAAAGGAATCTTTGTTCGATAAATATGATTTTCCGGTGCAAATCAAAGCGACGCCTTTGGATTTGCAACTTATCAAGCGCTTGTATACGATTAATCCTGACAGGTATCTCGTCAATATCGACCCCAAAAGCTATGACAATGCACCGACTTTTTCCCGGTACATAGCTGACAGCAACAAGTCGCCCTATCATGTATCCGTTGAAACCCAGAGTATCCTTGCGGTTCTGATTTCCCGGTTTCTGGAATTCAGGGTCAAAAAAACCATTGATAAAGACGCCCGGATTAACAAAAGTCTTCAGTACATCCACGAAAACATCAACCGGGATATTTCCAACACCGAACTGGCTGCCTTGGCCTGTGTTTCGGAAGACCATTTTATCCGCCTTTTTAAGAAGGAAATGCAACAACCCCCTGCAAAATATATCAATATGAAGAAAATCGAAAAAGCGCAATTGTTATTGCTCACAAGCGATGCGAAAATCCGGGATATCTCCATGGATTTGTCAATTGATAATGTCTCTTATTTCGATGAGTTGTTTAAAAAATACACGGGGAAAACGCCCAAAGAATACAGAAAAGAATACAACTCGACCGCTTAGAACGCTTAACACCGGCAATCCGCGAATAATCCGCTAAAATAAAATTATCTAAAAGTATCGTCTATTCCGTCGGGCGAGACCATTGTTTCTTCTATTTCAAAATACGAATTACATGGATTTGAAAACTTTGGAGATACTTCAAACTGTTCGGATTGAGAATAACCCAAATGCTGGTCTGCAAATACTTTTTTAAGAAACAGCCCAACAATCGGAAGCGCCATGGTTGCCCCCTGCCCTTCCGTCATCCGGTCAAAATGAATAGAACGTTCTTCGCCGCCTACCCATGCTCCGCAGACCAAGGAAGGGGTGAATCCCATAAACCAACCATCGGAATGGTTGTCGGTAGTTCCCGTTTTCCCGCCCATAGGTACTGTGATTCCGTAATTCCGCCGCACCCTGATTCCGGTTCCTTTATCAATCACGTTTCTAAGCATACCCAGCATTTTAGATGCAGCATCTTCGGTGATTATTTCATTTACCTGAGGAGAAAATGTAGCGAGTATATTTCCGTAATTATCTTCAATACGTGTTACATAAAGCGGTTCTATACGAATGCCATTGTTGGCAAAAGTGGTATATCCCGAAACGATTTCACCGATAGATGCTTCACAAGGGCCTAAACAAAGCGAAACAACAGGGTCAATTTTCCCTTTTAGCCCGTAAGAATGTAATAAATTGGCAAAAGTATAAGGGTTTAACTGCTTCATCAGCCAAGCGGTTACCCAGTTGTCGGAATGTTGCAGCCCCCAACGCACGGTCACCATCTCCCCTATCCGCTCCTTATTTGCATTTTTTGGCGACCATGTTATACCGTTCTCATCAACTAATACCTGCTGAACATGTAACATCTCGTCGCAAGGCGTTATGCCGCTTTCCATTGCCAAGGAATACAGAAACGGCTTGACGGTCGAACCTATCTGTCTTTTGCCGCTATTGACCATATCGTACTGGAAAAATTGGTAATTAGGCCCTCCAACGTATGCTTTCACGGCTCCTGTCCGTGGATCCATAGCCATAAAACCGGCGCGTAAGAAAGTTTTCATGTATTTAATGGAATCCATCGGACTCATTATGGTGTCTTTAATTCCATTCCATGAAAAAACGCTCATGTCGACCGGTGTATTGAAAATAGCCCGTATCTCCGATTCGCTGATGTGTTCCTTCTTCATGGCTCTGTATCTATCCGTCTGTTTTACGGCATGTTGCATGATTTCATCCACCTCGCTCTGTTTTAGGTTTCTCGAAAACGGAGCTGTTTTACTACCCTGCTTCGCCTTGAAAAATTGGTTTTGCAGATAATCGCCAAGATGACTGCTTATAGCCGCTTCGGCGTAAGATTGCATATGCGCATCAATGGTTGTATAAATCTTTAAACCATCCGTGTAGAGATTGTAAAAACTGCCATCGGATTTTTCGTTTTTCTTACACCAACCATACAAGGGATTGGTTTCCCAAGCCAATGAATCTTCGGTATATCTGGCATAGTTATAAGACATATAGTTTTTCCTCTCCGGTTTGGAGGCATCCATTATCATACGCAGATATTCCCTGAAATAAGGCGCAAGACCTTCTTTGTGGTCGACCTTGTTGTAGCGGGTCGTCAAAGGCAAGGCCTGCAAAGAATCGCATTGGGGTTTGGTTATATATCCATGATTAGCCATCAGGGAGAGTACAACATCCCTGCGTCCTTTTGTTCTTTCCGTTTTACGAATCGGATTAAAATAAGACGGATTCTTACACATACCTATTAAAGTCGCCGCTTCTTCTGCCGAAATATCTTTAGGCGATTTTCCAAAATAGACCCAGCAAGCCGATTGAATCCCTACCGCATTATTCAGAAAATCAAATTTATTGAGGTACATGTTGATAATTTCTTCCTTCGTATAATATCTTTCTAATTGTACGGCAATTACCCATTCTACCGGCTTTTGGAACAATCTTTCCATAAAACTTTCGGCTTTTTCGGAATACAGCAGTTTCGCCAATTGTTGGGAAATAGTGCTGGCTCCTCCGGCATTTCCCTGTTGAAAAATCATCCGTTTTACAACCGCTCGCAACAATGCGTAAGCATCTATTCCGGAATGGTTTAAAAATCTGACATCTTCCGTTGCAATCAGTGCATTGACAATCGCAGGAGAAAGGTCTTTGTAATTGACATAAATCCTGTTTTCTTTGCTATAAGAAAAAGTTCCTAATTGTTTCAAATCAACCGATAAAATTTGGGATGCATACTTATCAATTGGGTTTTCAAGGTCTTCTATAGGAGGCATATACCCTATTTTTCCCTCAGCGATTAAATAAAAAAGCAAACCTGAAGACAAGATACCCATAAACAATAAAATCCATGCGCATACGATAATTTTTTTTGCAAAACTTTTCTTCTTCATTATGAAAATAAATTAAGAATGCAAAAGTACATGTTTTTTTGAATAATACATAATCAAACAGAGATTATATCTTATTTTTGATAAAAAAACGATTTTTTTTTGTGTTCATTCACGCAGATATTGTACCTTTGCGTGATGTTATTTTAAACTTCAATATTAAACAATTTTATTTCTAAAATTTATGAAAATTGGTATTCCAAAAGAAATCAAGAACAATGAAAACAGGGTTTCGCTAACTCCGGGCGGTGCGCAAGCGCTTACCCAACACGGCCACACGGTTTATGTAGAAACGAATGCAGGAAAAAACAGCAGTTTCAGCGACGAATCATATCTTCGTGCAGGAGCGAAGATTTTACCTACGGCAAAAGAAGTTTTTGCCACAGCCGAAATGATTATCAAAGTAAAAGAACCTATTCCGGTAGAATACAAACTGATACGTCCCAACCAGCTATTGTTTACCTATTTCCATCTGGCTGCAGATAAGGAATTGACGGAAGCCATGCTTGCCACCAATGCGATTTGTCTGGCATACGAAACCGTGGAAAAAGACCATACGCTTCCCTTGCTGATTCCCATGTCGGAAGTTGCCGGAAGAATGTCGGTACAGGAAGGAACCAAATACTTAGAAAAACCACAAGGAGGAAAAGGCATCTTGCTGGGAGGCGTTCCGGGGGTAAAACCGGCTAATGTCTTGGTACTTGGGGGTGGTATTGTAGGTACGCAAGCCGCCTTTATGGCTGCGGGATTAGGCGCACATGTCACCATTATGGATATTTCCCTGCCCCGCTTGCGCTATCTGAGCGAAATTATGCCGGCCAATGTTGATACCATGATGTCGAGCCAGTATAATATTGAGCAAATGTTACCACATGTCGATTTGGTTATTGGTGCGGTATTGATTCCGGGAGCCAAGGCGCCTTTCCTTATTACCAATGACTTACTGAAACTGATTCAACCGGGTTCGGTATTGGTTGACGTCGCTATCGACCAAGGCGGTTGCTTCGAATCCTCTTTCCCGACCACCCATACAGACCCTATTTATATTGTGGACGAAGTGGTTCATTATTGTGTGGCGAATATTCCGGGAGCCGTTCCGATGACTTCTACATTGGCGCTTACCAACGCGACATTGCCTTACGCAATCGCCCTTGCCGATATGGGTTGGGAAAAAGCCTGCGCTAAATATTCCGACTTAAAGTCCGGCTTGAATATTGTAAATGGAAAAATTGTCTATAAGGCAGTTGCAGATACATTTGGTCTGAAATACGAGAAAATCGAATTGTAAAATTGATGTGCCAATGTGCCGATGTCATATCGGCACATTGGCATATTGTCACATTTATTTACACATGAAAAAACGCTTTTTACTCATCATACTGGTTCCGCTTATGTTTGCTTGTACCCATCCCGTTCAAAAAAAAATAGTAATATCTCCCGAAGCGATTGAAAATGTAATTGCTACAATTTCAGCTACAGATAGTTCTAACAAAACAGCCATAGAAAAGGGCGTCAGACAGGCAGCCCGGCTCTGGCAGGATAGTGATGGCAGTGAAGAAGATTTTGTTCGTTTCTGTACGGAAAATTACATGGCTGACCCGGAGGAAAAAAGACAGGTCTTCCTGAAGATAAGCGATTATATGGAAGCTATTTCCGGTAATTTCAACGAAATGTCGCTCCAACTGCAACGCCATGTGCATGAGGCAACCGGCCCGCTGTATCCCATCGATGAACAATTTGCCGCATATAATCCCGCTACACATTACAGCGACGATTTTTATACAAATAAGTTGGCTTTTATCATCCTGTTGAACTTTCCACAATTATCCTTGGAGGAAAAAGATAACTTGGGAACCGACCGTTTGGCTTGGGCATACGCCCGATTGGGCGATATCTTTACAGAAAGGGTTCCGGCCGCTTTGCAGCAAGCTGTTGCAAGCGCTAATAGCGATGCGGATGTTTATATCGCCGGCTACAATATCTTTGCCGGACATTTACGCGACAAAAATGGGGAAAAGATTTTTCCGGAAGATATGATATTGTTGTCACATTGGAATTTACGCGATGAAATTAAAGCAAATTATAACAAAGAAGACTTGGGTTTGAACAAGCAGCAAACCATTTATGAAGTCATGAAACGGATTATTTCCCAAGAAATTCCGGTAGAAGTAATCAATTCAGGCGATTTTGACTGGAATCCTTACGCCAATACTGTTTATCAGAATGGGAAAGAAATAAAAGCAAATCCTGAAAATACAATTCGTTACGAAAAATTTTTACATAATTTTAAAGCGGAACAAGCCATTGATAAGTGTACAAATAGCACTTATATTGACCGGAATTTCTCAGAAAATATGGAAATTTCCGTAGACGAAGCGGAAGCTTTGTTTCGGGAATACCTTTCCGCACCCGAAATGCATAAAATAGGAGAACTTATTGCGGCTCGCTTGGGACGAAACTTGGAGGCATTCGATATCTGGTACGATGGATTCAAGCCTCGAAGCAATTTGAACGAAGAAAAGTTAAGCGAGCAAACCCGAAAACTGTATCCTAATTCGGAGTCATTCAGGAAGCAACTTCCTTCCATCCTGTTAAAATTAGGATTTACAGCCGAACGCGCCCAATATTTAGCCGACCGGATTGCCGTTGATGCCGCACGCGGCTCCGGACACGCTTGGGGCGCCGCCATGAAAGGGCAAAAATCCCATTTGCGTACCCGTATTCCCGAAGAAGGGATGGATTATAAGGGCTATAATATTGCGATCCATGAATTCGGACACAATGTGGAACAGACTTTATCGCTTTATGATGTAGATTATTACTTTCTAAACGGTGTTCCGAATACTGCTTTTACGGAAGCTTTGGCTTTTGTTTTCCAAAAACGGGATTTGGCTATTCTGGGTATTGCCAACAACGATCCGGAAAAAGAAAAAATGAATATTTTGGATAAAGCCTGGCAGTTGTATGAAATAGCCGGCGTATCACTCTTGGATATCTCCATCTGGAAATGGCTATATGCTAATCCGGAGGCTACGGCAGGGGAATTAAAAGAAGCCGTTATCCGTTTGTCGCAAGAGATATGGAATACGTATTATGCGCCCATCTTCGGTTTGAAGGATGAGACAATTCTTGCCGTATATTCCCATATGATTAGTTATCCGCTCTATCTCTCGGCTTATACTTTTGGACAAATTATTGAATTTCAATTGGATAAACATCTAAATGGGAAAGATTTCGCTGGAGAAGTAGACCATATCTTCCGCTTAGGACGCCTGACGCCCAAGCAATGGATATTGCAGGCTACCGGTAAACCGCTCTCGGTTGAACCGCTGCTTAAAGCGGTACGGGAAATGTGACAATGTACCTCCACCTCCTTGTAGCATGTCTCCTGACATACTACAAGGAGATTTTGAATCTTTTCAGCCACATTCTGATAAAATCGAATACGTGATGAAACCTTTTTTATCATTTTCTCCGGGCTTCAAACTTATCCCCCAACTGATTTTCCTCAATGAAATTGAATCCCAAATCGAGCGTTACTGTTTCGCCTTTGTCTGTCTGGTAACGGAAATACCTGCCGTCGGATTGGATATATTTATTTTTTCTATTGCATACCACTTTATAAACAGGCGTAAAATCTACCTCTATTTTCTTTGCCTGTAGCAATTGTGTCCACAAATAAAAATCTTCCGAACCGCTTAAACCCAATACCTGATCAGCCTTATTTTCAAATTGAAATCTCGGATAATCTCTTCTATAAAAAGCTGAATCCAAGGCGTATTTTGTGGCGTCAAAAGGCTGTA
>JAITNQ010000120.1 GCA_031290435.1 Candidatus Symbiothrix sp.
AGGAAAGAGAGCTTTTCCATCACGGGCATCATCAGCGATTCCGATACTTTCATGCCCAGACCCATCAGGTTGCCGGCCATGCCTATCGCCGCTTCGGCGGCGACCACTACCGTAGCGGCTGCTTTGGCTTCGGCGCTCGCTTCCGGATTGCTGTTTATGGCAGCTATCTGCTTGGCGGCATTGTCCACCGGCTGCGTCATGATTTCCTGCTGCCTTTGCAAGTTATAGGAAACTTTCTCCGTATAGGACGCATTTTCGCCCGGCCCTTGCACTTGGCTGTCCGCTTCTTTTTTCTTGTCTGTGCCCCTTCCTGATGTTTTCATTTCCAATATATTTTTATCCAAACAATTCTAATTATTTAAAACTTAAATTTGCTCTAAATGACATAATTTGTAAAAGTATTAATAAGTAATAAAAAAATTTATGCCACAATATTACAAAAAAAATTCAATATACAAAATATTTTGACGAAAAATGATGAATTTAGCAAAAAAAAACAATAATAACAGCAACTTTTTAATCGTTATGTGTAATATTTTTCTGATTTAAAGTTACGAGTATCACAGTCAATTCTTTTGCTCCGTGTGCACCATAAACTAAACTTTGTTCGATGTCGGCTGTTTTGGAAGGGCCGGAGATAAATACACCGAATTCTATATCATTCAATTTGAATTGTTGATAGGCTTCCTGCATGGTAGCAACTATTTTTCCGGCATCTAATTTCAGTATCAAATGCTGGGTGATAAACGGGAGAATACGGTGCGGGAGGTCTTTATCTTCTATCCAGATAGCGCCGTTTTCCGCAACGCCGAAATTTCCGGCAAACAAAGCATGTTCTATTTTGTTCAATTTGTCCAAAGGAGCAGATGCCGGATATTCCGCCCTGATTTTCGGTTGGGTAAAATCCAAAATAGTCGGCCATGCGGCAGCTATATGCGAATCAAGTTCCGTATTTTTCAGTTCGATAATTTCCGCGCCTGCGGTTTTAAGACTTTTTTTGAACCACTCTATTAGACTGCCTGGCAAAGCAACCGGAAGCGGTTCGAAATTATCCGGAGACAAGATAGGAAACACCGGCCGACGTTTCCGGATGGATTGTAATATATCGACTTTAGTCATGATTTTATGTCTTTATGATTTTTCAGATACCATTGTTTAAATGATTGTTTGGGCGGAACAGGCAATTCGCGGCCTCTACCCCATGCATTCACAGGCAGGTACAGTAATTTATCCGGCAAATAGCGGACGGCCTTGCGGGCAAGGCTTCCTGCCATGTTATATAGTTTGTTTCCGGAGAGTACAAAACCAAGCGCTTTCATAGCGAAGCGTTTGACGAAGGGCGTCTGTTTATTCTCCGTGAGTTCCTGTCGCCATCTGTACAATTGCTCGTGTATGTTGATTTTAACGGGACAAACATTGTCGCAGGAGCCGCAAAGGGAAGAAGCAAAAGGGAGGTCTTTGTATTTTTGCTTGTTCCGTTGAGGCGCAAGGATAGAACCGATGGGACCCGGTATGACATAACCGTAGCTGTGCCCGCCTGTCCGCCGGTAAACCGGGCAGGTGTTCATGCAGCCGCCGCAACGGATACACTTCAGCGAGTTCATGTATTGGGGATTTCCTATGTATTCGGAACGGCCGTTATCAACAATTACGACATACATCGCTCCTCCCTGCTTGGGTTTCCGGTAATGAGAAGTGTAGGTTGTGATGGCTTGTCCTGTAGCATTCCGGGCTAATAAACGGGTGAAAACACCCAAGTCTTCCTGTCTCGGAACGATTTTCTCAATGCCCATACAATGTACCTGTACCGGAGCCGCATGGACGCCCATATCGGCATTCCCTTCGTTGGTGCAGACAACCACCGTACCGGTTTCCGCCACGGCAAAGTTCACGCCAGTAAGCGCGATATCGGCGGCTAAGAATTTTTCCCGCAGGTGTTTTCGGGCAGCTCTTGTCAGGTAAGTAGGGTCGGAAGCTCCTTTTTCCGTTCCTAATTTTTCGTGGAATGTTTCTCCTATTTCCTCCTTTTTCAGGTGGATAGCCGGTAAAACAATATGACTGGGTATTTCTTTCCTGAATTGGATGATTCGTTCGCCCAAGTCGGTATCTACCACCTCTATGCCTTCTTTTTGCAGAAAATGGTTCAATCCGCACTCTTCTGTAAGCATGGATTTACTTTTGACAATGTTTTTCGCCCGGTGTTTCCGGATAATAGCAAGGATAATCCGGTTAAATTCATCGGCGTCGCTTGCCCAAAATACTGTCACGCCATTTTTGAGCGCTTCCGTCTCAAATTGTTCTAAATAAGTATCCAGATGAGACAGAGCGTCTTCCTTGATGGCAGACGCTTTTTCCCGCAAAGTTTCCCATCCGGGAACGGAAGCCGCAAGGGCGTCTCTTTTTTGCCTCACTATCCATAGCGTCTGATTGTGCCAATCGGTACGCGGTTCATCGGCCAAAAACTGTTTGGCTTTTCGGGCATGTTGCATCATAAGGCATTACAATTTAGAATTTCCGCAATATGTTTGACTTGGATGTTCTTTTTTTGCCGACGCAGGATGCCTTCCATATGCATCAGGCAGGACATATCGGCTGCCGTAATGATTTCCGTCCCATTCCGTTCATGGTCGCTAATACGGTCTTTACCCATTTTGACGGACACATCCGGTTCGAAAATGGAAAATGTACCGCCAAAACCGCAACATTCATCTTTCCGGTCTAATTCGATAATTTCGATTCCTTCCGCTTTCTCCAATAAACGATGAATCTTGGAATAGGGTTGAATCATCAATTCGGAAGCAGCGGACAGTTTCAGTCCACGAAGTCCGTGGCAACTCTGGTGAATGCCTACTTTATGCGGGAACCGTATTTTCAAATCGTCCACTTGCAGAATATCCGTAAGAAATTCGCACAATTCAAAGATGGTTTCCCTGACTTTTTTTACCGCTGTAGTCTGTTCTATAATATCGTAGTGGTGACGGACATGATAAACGCAGCTACCGGATGGACAGACAATATAATCGAAATCTTGAAAATTTTTCACGAAATTCAGGTAAGTCGCTTTGGCTTCGCTTTCCGATCCGCTATTGGCCAAAGGTTGTCCGCAGCAGGTTTGTTCCGGCGGATAGATTATTTCTTGACCTAATTTCTCCAGCAGTTCAAGTGTAGCAACTCCTACCTGCGGATAGAAGGTGTCGATATAACATGGTATAAATAGGCCAATCTTAAATTTCTTCATTTCCATGTGATTGAATTTAGGTATATCAATATACAAATTTACAAAAAAATTCCGTAAACACAAATTCAACGGAAAAAAACCAGCGATTGTTATTCCTCATCAAGGCATTCTCCGAAGCCCTTCCCACTTCACATTCCATTGCCCGTTTTTAGGAAATCCGGGAAGATTGTCCTCAGCGCCATCCCAACCGGCACACATCAAGGCGATAGCAGTCAGTAAACCCCCATTGCCCGGCAGGTAAATGCGCAGGCGTTTGTCCTGATAGTTATGACCGTTTATCAAATACGTATTTGTACGTTTGTCCATCAAAAGCGCATCTATGGCTTTTTCCGGCATTCCGAGCCGGACAGCCGACATGGCTGTCATGGGAAAATCCCAGCCCCATGTGCTTTCCCAGTTCCAATGATTAAAAACCCATTCGAAAGTGTTTTTCATGGCGTTCTCTTCAAAAAGATTATGGGGAGGTAAGAGACCTGCCGAACCTAAAACCATCGGATGATCGCTCGTGAAACGGGCGTTTTCGTAGGTATCAACTGCATTTTCCGAAGCGAGATACAGGCCGTCTTTCTCCGCCAAGTGCGACCATCGGGCAAGCATACGGTCCCATTCCGGGTCGCGTGTTTCATTTGCTCGCTCACGCCAACGTTGCGCTGTGGACAGTCCCCAATACCAATATGACAGTTCAAACGGTGAATTGAGCGTTTCCTCCGGACGGAAAGTTTCCTGAGCGGGAATGTAAGCCTTCAGTATATAACGGTCGTTTGCCGTATCGTAAGTAACGAACGAGGCCATAAATTCAGCTGTTTCAAAGACTAAGTCCTTGTATTTATCTACTGTTTCAGGTGATGGATTTGCCCGGTAAAGTAATTCGGCATAATAGATGAAATGCGGCTGTTGCCATATCAGGAAAGAACCTATATCAGACGGAGCTTCGCCTGCCCGGTTATCAGTCATTTTCATCCAGCGCACACCATCGAAACCTTGTCGTTCGGCAATGGCTTTCGCCGGAAAACGGGCTACTTCTTTATACCAATCCATACTTTTTGCGAGCAGTTCGGGACGCCCCCATAGCGCATGGTGTATGCTGTGCCACCAGTGCATTTCCAAATGAGGGCGGCCATACCAACTGTTATATACCAAACCTGTTTCGGGAGGAGGATATTTTCCGGTATTGTTCACGCGCATGATATATTGCGACAGTATCACCCTCCGTTCCAATTCTTTGGCCTGTGGTTCGGAACATTCCGAAAAGTCAACAGCGGCACCGCTTGTCCAATAATTGTTCCAAAAAAATTTTGAAGCTGTCTTTGCCTCGGCATAGAAAGGTAAATCTGTTGTTGGCTGCTTATCTGCAAATAAACAAGTTAATTCGATATTCTCCGACAAAGCTGTAATCACAAAGTAATGTGGAGCCTTTTCCGTAATCTTTGCCTGACTGTTCCATTGTATTTTTACAAAATAAACTGTTTCATCAAGGATACGTTTTATGATTGCATGATTATCCCCTTGTTCAACAATTACGGAAGTGTGTTTCCCCGGACTATTCCAATCGGAACCGTCATCGGTATGGCCTCCGGAAGGGTAAGGAAAGCGCAGGTTGAGTTTCACTTCTCCGGTTCTGAGAAGGGGAGAAGAAACGGAGGCGCTTATCTGACTTGTTTTCGTACCGCTCACCGTTTTGACGGAAACAGGATTCTGATGATAAATATAATCCGAAACGATTTCTCCATTCCACAAATCAAGTTTCTGACGAATGTTGCTTAGTTTGTTTGGCGTTGCCATAAATCCATGAGTATCTATCAGTTCAAGTCCGATATTACCCAGATGCATCCGGTGCGGATTCCTGCGATACCATTCACTTGCCTCATGACCGCGACCGGGCTGACGAATCTGTACTGCATAAGGTTCGGTATGACCGCGAAAATCAAAATTTTGCCAACTTTCCTTTTGCGCAAGATGGTCGGGATTGGGATAAGTATGCCATGCCCATTCGGAATAGGCGCCGAGCGGCACTCCCTGACTGTATATTTCGGGGAAAGTCTGCAAACCGGTAACATCCACCGTAAAGGCAAAGGAACCATTCCCCACCGAAAGCGAAGCCAACGTGTCGAAATCCGTTATCCGGATATTATTACGGCTTACTAAAGCTTCCCGGTCAATCTTTTTTTCCAGCCTGAAATAGTCGAAGTCGGCGTACCCTTTGCCCGTTACAATGTTGGGGGAAGAAGAGAAAATACCGACTTTTCCGCCTATCCAAGTCCCCGGAACAATAGGATAGCGGTCGCCTATATCTGTAAATATTTCTCCATCCGTACTATAAGAAAAACTACATTGCCGGTCGCTGTGAATATGTATTTTAAACCATACCTCATTAACATCCACTGCGGCAACGGTCATTTCTTCCGGGACAACCGGCATCCGATCGTAGCGTCCCGCCACTACCGCAATCCGGTTCCCTTGTTCTCCTTTAATCAAGGCTATATAGGTATAAGCATTTCCCATTACGATTGCGCCGGCACGCTCACCGACATGCGTAAAGTGCGTTTCCAATCGGGTCGTAGCGGTGAACGCCGGTGCAGGCAGTTTCTGAAGCAGCAAGTTACCGGCATAATACAAATTTCCTTGTTCAGTTGGGCAAGGTTCTGCATGAAGGCGGATAAAGCCTGATTTTGCCGAAAGCGAATACCATGCAGGGTTTTCTATGGCATTCCATTGCCATTGCAAACCCAACTTTTTTGTTTCAAATTCATCTGTCGTTTGTGGAACCTGAACCGGATATGTTTTTCCCACATCCGGCTTTTTGTGCCTTAAAACAGGAATACCGCAACCATCGCCATCGGGGTCTTCGCCAATCACTATCCAATCGTCATTCGTCCAGACAGCCGGTTGCAGGTGTAAAATTCGTCCATAAGCCTCACGCGACTGGAAATGAATAAACCACCATTCGTCGGTCTGTGTATCTACTAAACCGCCTTGATGCGGGCCGTTGATATCGTTTCCGGCATCCAGCGCTTTTCGCGCTTCGTATGGGCCATAAAGGTTCCGTGACCGGAGGACAGTTTGCCAACCGGTTGATACGCCTCCTGCCGGAGCAAAGATATAGTACCAACCCTTGCGCTTGTCTATTTTCAGTCCTTCCAGTACCGGATTTACTGCTGGGTTGTGGTAAACCACCCGGCCGTTATCAAGCAATTGAAGACCATCCGGAGACATTTTGTGTAAAATAGCCGGGCCTCCGCGGTGAATACTGTGTATCAGATAAGCCTGACCGTCTTCATCCCAGAACGGGCAAGGGTCTTCCCATTTTTCTACCTGAAGAATCTGTTTGATATGCCATTTCTCAAGCGGATTAGTTGTCCGCGCCACAAAAAGTCCGTCATTCGGCGTACAAAAATAAACATAAAACATTCCTTTATGATAACGGATGGAAGGCGCCCATGAGCCTTCTCCATGAACCGGTTTTTTGTACTTTTCCAAAGGCAAGCCATCATAAATATAGTTGACAATGCGCCAATTAACCAAATCTTTGGAATGTAAAAGCGGAATACCCGGCATGGCGGTAAAACTGGAAGCAACCAGCCAATAATCCTCTCCGACCCGAATGACATCCGGGTCGGAGTAGTCGGCAAAAAGGATGGGATTTTTGTAAGTTCCATCGCCATTATCAGCCACCCACACTTGTGCTTGAAGCAAACAAGCGAGGAATAAAAAAAATGTTAATAGGGAATATTTCATGTGTACATGAATTATAAATTATGAATGTTTCCGTACATATCGGGGATAAGGCTTAGGAATCGCTGGTAGGCATTTTCCCAATCCGAAGTGTTTTCCGGAAAAAACGTTTCCGGAAAAATCGAACGGCGAATGATTGCCCGCATTTCTTCCAAGGACTGAATAATACCCAAGCCTTTTGCCTGCATCAGCGCATTACCAATAGCCGTTGCTTCCGCAGGGCCTGCTACGACCGGCATACCAATGGCATTGGCCGTGAGGCGGTTCAGTAATTTATTTTGTGAACCGCCGCCAATGACATGCAATTTTTCAATTGTGAAGGGCGCCATTTGTTGCAAAGACGCCAATACGTATTTGTATTTCAATGCCAGACTCTCGAAAATGCACCGGATATATCCGGCATGATTTTGTGGTGTTTTTTGATTTGTTTCCCGGCAATAATCAGCGATGGCTTTCGTCATGCTTGCAGGATTGGCAAAATCCGGATGGTCGGGGTCAATGAAAGATTGAAATGCAGGAGCGGCATCCGATAGTCGGGTGATTTCGTCATAAGTATAAACGGTTCCTTCCATTTCCCATTCTTTGCGACATTGTTCCAAGAGCCATAAACCGGTGATATTTTTTAAGAAGCGGGTAGTACCTTCTACGCCGCCTTCGTTGGTGAAATTGGCGGCAAAACTTTGCCGGGTGATAATCGGGGATTTTACTTCAATACCCATCAACGACCAAGTACCTGAACTCAAATAAGCAAACCGTTCATTTTCAGCCGGGACAGCAGCCACAGCCGAAGCGGTATCGTGTCCCGCTACGGCAATCACGGGAATAGCTTCCGTCCGACATTCTTCCTGAATGGCTTTCGTCAACCGGCCTATTTTTTCACCGGGCATCACAATTGTTTGCAAAATAGCCGGATCAATTCCGATAAGGTTCAATAATCCGGCTTCAAATTGTTTCGTGTTCGGATTCAGCATTTGGGAAGTAGAAGCAATCGTATATTCGCATATTTTTTTACCTGTCAGCAGATACAACAAGGCGTCCGGCATAAACAATACGCTTCCGGCATCCGCCAAAGCCGATGCGCCCTCTTTTTTAGCGGCATAAAGCTGAAACAAACTGTTGAAATTCATGAACTGAATGCCGGTCTTTTCATACACTTTTTCTTTGGGAATCAGTTGAAAATAAGCCTCCGGTATTCCATTGGTATAAGGGTCGCGATAAGCCCGCGGCAATCCGGCAATGGAGCCGTCTTTGGCAATATATACAAAATCAACGCCCCAAGTATCAATCCCAATGGCTTCTACCTTGCTATTTTCGGCTACTGCTGCGCGAAGTCCTGCTTTGAGTTCTTCAAACAAAGCATAAATATTCCAATAATATTTGTCCCCCATCCGAAGCATTTTATTGGGGAAGCGAGTGAGTTCTTTCAACCGCAATTGATCCTCTTCCAGAACAGCTAAAATGGAACGTCCGCTGGTTGCTCCTAAGTCAAAGGCTAAAAAATGATGTGCCATCATGTCTAAGTATTATATCCGGCTACAAATATACGCTTTTAAACAAGCCGCTTACTGTTTAAAATGATTTATAAACTTTCTAAAATGATACAATTTTTTTTAATGAATAAAGCTAAATCATTTTTTTGAATAGCCTTGATATATTTAGCATCTTCAGTTCTACCGAGCGATACATTCCTAACGGAATGTGGCGCAGTGCTATTCGGTATCATATCCGATATTTTACTTGACCTAAAGGCATAAGCAGTTTATATCATCGCCCAATGCTTGAATGCTTCCCATTGACTAAACGCCAATGCATTAATAAGGTCAGCATTAATAAATGGAATACGTATAGCCAAAAATATTTCAATTAA
>JAITNQ010000139.1 GCA_031290435.1 Candidatus Symbiothrix sp.
ATTGACGATCGGTGAAGCTGTTTTTGAGCAGAACTGGCCGGAAATGGGCTGAGAAAACTAAATATTTCGGAATTAAATCCAAATACCGGAAACCAATTCCGGTGTTTGGATTCATTCCAAAATATATATTTTTTTGATTATGGCAATTTATGCAGTGAAAACCGATCGGATGGATATAACACTGAATCTATCCTCCGGGTATATCTTTGTGCAACAAAAATGGCGGTACAATTGGATAGACGAATCGGGAACAAATCCATGGACATTACAGGAAAAAAGGGATTTTCATAATAGAGCGGACAAATGGATTTGGGATTTATGGAGTTCTAAAGCGTATGCTGTGCTTATTGGTAATTCAAGGCTCGCTCAAGAACACAAAAACACCAAATTAAAAATCAATGTGGATATAAAATGGGTAACAGGAAGAGAACAGGAACATTGGAATGTAAATGTGACAAAGATTGACAGAAACAGCTATATTCGCTGGAATAATCGAACAATTAAGCTACATATTAATGATGTTGCTATCGTAGGAGTTGATGGACGTGCTGATCCGGATATGAGATATGCACACATACCTGTTACTCATGAGTTCGGTCATTCTTTGGGAAATTCGAGGTACGCACTAAGTTCTTCCGACTCAATAGCAATGCATGGAGATGAATACAAAGACCCCGGATTATCTATGTACCGTGATGATGCAAGTATTATGAGTGTGGGTACTGCAATTCGACCACGTCACTTTGATTTTTTAAAAATTCAATTGACAAGATTGGTAAATAATGATGTTGAAATTTATCTCTTTTAATAACATTATGAAGACTAATTTATGCTATTTGACATTTTTGTTTATTTCTATTTTTAATGTTTCTTGTGTTTCTAAAATAAACAATGAATCAATTGAAAATACCGATAATATGTATAATTCACTCGTTATAGATAGTGCTTCTATTATGAAATACTCCGCGGAGGAGTTGATAAAAATAAATGGTATTCCTATTTCAGATGAAGTCTTTCTTGCCCATCAGGCAAGTCACGAGCGGAAGCTCCTTTTAATGTATTATTTGGAAGATTCAGATGTAGAAATTAGAGAACTAATTTGGGAAACAGATTCTATTAATCGCATAACGATATGGTATTCTGTAATAGATAATATATGGAAACCCTTTACTTATTCTTTTTGGAATATTGAGATGGAATTTTAGCACAATAATGACAAATTCATTTCATAATTCTTAAGGAAGAAGAAATTATATAAAAATTTAATACATAAATAATTATGGCAGCATTAAACTTGGTCGAGACCACAGTAACGATAGCCGGACAAAAAGTCCACTTCGCGTATGACTAACCGGACACGAGAAAGATCGGAAAAATATGACACATAATGATTAAAAAGTTGCTATTATTATTATTATTATTATTTTGCTAATTTCATCATTTTTCGTTGAAATTTTTTGTAGTTTGAAATATTTTTTATAATATTGGGGCGAATTGGGGCGTAAATTTTTTTTACTAATTAATACTTATAAAAAAATATGGCATTTAGAGCAAATTTAAGTTTTGAAGGTAAAGAATTTGATGTAATCAAATGTCATTACTCCGTAGAACGCGAAGTAGATTCGAAAGGCCGTCCCTCGTCCAACTTGTATGGAGGAAAAGTTTATATCAAGGTAGAATCGACCACGGATGTTTCCATTATCGAAAAATTGGCTACCCAGTTCAAACCGAACACCGGAACGATCACTTTCAAGAAAAGTGATGAAGACGCCAAGATGAAAGAATTAAAATGGGAGAACGGGTATGTGGTAGAATACAAGGAAGGCATCGAAATTGTCGGTGAATTCCCAATGACCACCACCTTTGTGATATCCGCTCAGAAATTGACGATCGGTGAAGCTGTTTTTGAGCAGAACTGGCCGGAAATAGGCTGAGAAACCAATGAATTCTAAATTAAACCTGAGTGCCGGAGATGTTTCCGGTACTGGGGTTTAATTGTTTTTGTTTGATCTTATTAACATACTAAAAATGGCTATAACTTATGCTGCATTAAGTGCTGCTTTCGCTGATATTAAAGGAAAATCTGTTGAAGAAGTCGGACGAATAATAGGGGGGAAAGTAAAAATAAATATTGATGCAGGTATTTTTACAAATGCATGTGCAATACGTTTTTCTTATGCTGTAAATAAAGCGGGAATTTCGATTACCCCTAGAGATGGTAATGTGAGTTCGGGAGCAGACGGAAAAAAATATTTGTTCAAGATAAAAGACGCTGAAAATTTTGTGAAAAACAGAATGTATTATACCAAAGTGCTTTCGGGGGTCAATTCTTCTGATTTTAAGGGAGAAAACGATATCATTATATTTAGAAATTGTGGTTGAGAAGATGCCAGCGGACATATTGATTTATACGACGGTACAAAAGTAGAAGATCATGATTATTCTGAAAATTGTGGTAAAATAATACTTTATGTATTGCCATGAAAATTCACTTTTGAGAGTTATTTTTGTTATTAACTTATGGATAAGTATATATATACGAGTATTTTCTTTTTCTGTTTTTCTTTTTCTGTTTTTTCTCAAACATGGTTTATGGAAGAAAGAAATGACAAGTGCGGTTATGTGGATTCATCAGGGAACATAAAAATACCTTTCGAATATCCTTTCGCATTTACAGATTCATTTTCCGATGCGATCGCTTTTGTAATGGTGATAGAAGACGGAAAAGGTAAAATAAAAGCAATCGACAGGAACAATAAAAAGTTATTTTCCGTCTTCATTTATGACAATGGTCCCGATGATGTATCAGAGGGACTGTTCCGAATTCAAGATGACAGTACCGGATATATTGGATTTGCCGATATGAACGGCAAGGTGATTATACCTCCTCGATTTTTTTATATAGGTCCATTCGGTGAGGGATTGGCAGCATTCAATACGGGCGGTCATGTTGAAACGATAGATGAAGAACATACCTCTGTAGTGGGTGGTAAATGGGGTTATATCAATAAGGAAGGAAAAGAAGTTTTTCCTGCTATTTTTGACAATGCTTGGTCTTTTGACGAAGGAAAGGCTAAAGTGCAAATTGGAAAATATGTTTTTTATATATCTCATTATATAAAAGCGGAGTATTAAATTTTTATTGATTGGTTCTTTCAATGCTATATCTTTCCTTATACAGTTTTTCATCCAATAAATATTCTTCATTATTATTGTTTCCATTTCGCGTATTGAAATCCACAAATGCCAAAAAACGGTCTTATATTTGCGGAAGGTCACGACCGAGAAAAGAGCAGCAAACCAAAATTGTAAAAGCCTTTCATCAGTTAGGACAAGAACTTCTATCTGTTTCTGTTTAGGTTTTTCGACAATTCTTAAATTTGACAGATGTGCCCGCTCCTAAAAAAGCGGGCTTTTTATATTGTGAATGGAGTACCTGCATCTTATCTGTCTTCATAATGTCCTGAAGATGATAGTATCAATACGGTTATTTTTTCATCGTCAACGGAATATACAAGCCTGTGTTTTTCGGTAATCCGGCGCGACCATCTTCCTTTTTGCCCGTATTTCAAGGGTTTGGGCTTTCCGGTTCCGGTATAAGGATGATCGCCTAATTCGATTAATAATTTTTGAACTTTCTGATAGGCAGAAATCTCCGATTTTTTCAAAGAAACAAGATCCTCTCTTGCATCATTGGTAAAATCAATTTGATAAATCATAAGCTATCAAGAAATTCTGTTAATTCTTCTACTGTTTTACAGCGAGTCACCTTACCTTCTTTTGCCTGCTGTTCCGAATGTGCTATTTTAGCTAATATCTCAGGTGTAAAGTACAAATCATCATCGTCGATGGGAGTTAATACATACGCCTGTTTTTTGCCTCTCTTTAGCAGTATCTGTTCTCCATTGTCTGCTAAATCGAAATAAGTCTTTTGTTTATCCCTGAATTGTCTTGCTGTAACTTCAACTATTGCCATAATCAAAAGTATTAAATGTGTACCAATTTTGGTACAAAGATAAGAAATAATTTTAATTAATCGGTTATCTCAATCCTTATTTGGCAAGGGGTATCTTTAAGATTAGAGCGAAAAACGGGACTCGAACCCGCGACCCCGACCTTGGCAAGGTCGTGCTCTACCAACTGAGCTATTTTCGCGTTTGCGGCTACAAAGTTAGAAAATACTCTTTAAATAGCCAAATTTTTTTGATAAAAAACAGTTATTACAAAGATTTTATTTATACATTGTGAAAAAAACTGTATATTTGTATTCAAATCGTACGCAAAGCGCATTGAACATTCAAATTATTAAACTATTTTTGTATGAAGAAAGAAAGTTTTGTATCCGTAGCCGATTTAACAAAAGAAGACATCATCCGTTTGATGGAGAAAGCGGCTTTTTTCGAAACAAATCCCAATCGGAAATTATTGGAGGACAGGGTTTGCGCCACACTTTTTTTTGAGCCTTCGACCCGTACCCGTTTGAGTTTCGAAACTGCCGTAAACCGCTTAGGAGGAAGGGTTATCGGTTTCAGTGATGCTGCTACCACCAGTTCTTCTAAAGGGGAAACGTTGAAAGATACTATCAAAATGGTCAGCAACTATGCCGACCTGATTATTATGCGCCATTATTTGGAAGGGGCCGCCCGTTATGCTTCGGAAGTGACCGATGTACCGGTTATCAACGCCGGAGACGGAGCCAACCAACATCCTTCGCAAACCATGCTTGATTTGTATTCAATATACAAAACCCAAGGAAACCTTGAAAATCTGACCATTGCCATGGTTGGTGATTTGAAATACGGAAGAACGGTGCATTCCTTGATTGTCGGCATGTCGCATTTTAATCCCCAGTTTTACTTCATCGCGCCGGATGAACTGAAATTACCGGATATCTACAAACAATTCTTAGAAGAAAAAACGATTCCTTACCGGGAATTTTCCGATTTCTCGGAAGATGTTATCAATCAATCGGATATTCTGTATATGACCCGTGTCCAACGTGAACGTTTTACGGATTTAATGGAATATGAAAAAGTAAAAAATATCTACATACTCAAAAACAGTATGCTGGATAACAGCAAAGGCAACTTGCGGATTCTGCATCCCCTACCCCGTGTCAATGAAATTGCATACGATGTGGACGACAATCCGAAAGCTTACTATTTTGAACAGGCTAAAAACGGTGTATTCGCCCGGCAAGCCATTATATGCAATGCATTGGGAATTAAATCAGATTATTGATATGTCACAGAATAAAAAAGAGTTACAGATTGCCGCCCTGCAAAATGGCACGGTTATTGACCACATACCTTCGGAACAGTTGTTTAAGGTCGTTTCCATGCTGGAAATCGAAAAACTGAAAACACCTGTCACTATCGGGTATCATTTTGACAGCAAGAAGATGGGAAGCAAAGGCATCCTTAAAATTTCCGACAAGTTTTTCGTACAAAACGAAATAAACCGTATCGCCTTGATTGCCCCTTCCGTCAAACTAAACATCATCCGGGATTACGAAGTAGTGGAAAAAAAACATGTGCAACTCCCGGACGAACTGAAAGGAATCGTGAAATGTAACAACCCCAAATGTATCACCAATAACGAACCTATGAAAACAAGGTTTAAAGTGATTGAAAAAGAAGATGTTACTATTAAATGCGAATATTGTGAACTCAAAATTAAAAAAGAAGATATTGTCTTGTTATGACGAAAATTGATTGGAAACCGGGAACCTTGGTTTATCCCGTACCTGCCGTCATGGTAACGATAGGAAAAGACGAAAGCGAATACAATGTATTGACCATTGCGTGGACAGGCACCATTTGTTCAGACCCGGCCATGTGCTATATTTCGGTTCGCCCCGGTCGTCATTCCTATCCGACGCTTAAAAAAAACATGGAATTTGTAATTAATCTTACCACCCAAAAACTGGCTTATGCAACAGATTGGGTTGGCGTTCGTTCCGGAAAAAATTACAATAAATTTGAAGAAATGAACCTGACTCCCGTCAAAGCCCATGTTGTGAACGCTCCTTATATTAAAGAATCACCCTTGTGTATTGAATGTCGCGTAAAGGAAGTCATTGCCTTGGGAACACATGATATGTTTATAGCCGAGGTAGTGAACATATTGGCCGATGAAGAATATATTGATCCGATTACCAACGCTTTCGATATGAAAAAAGCGGACTTGCTGGTTTATGTACATGGAAATTATTATGGTTTGGGAGAATTGTTAGGCAACTTCGGATGGAGTGTGAGAAAGAAGAAAAATGAAAAACAGGCGGATTAAATATGGGTTTGTTGTGGTTTCGTTTGCGCTTGTATGCTTCTCCATACAAGAGAGCGCTTCTGCCCAAACCCCGGATAAGTACTTCAATTGGGGCTTCAGAGCCGGATTAAATACCTTGTCTACAACCAGCTACGAAACAGAATACGATGGTGAGCCTGTTCCGAATGACTCCTATATAAATAAAAACGGTTATTTAGTGAATGCCTTTGTCAGGTTCAATATCAAACAGAGTTTCCTACAACCCGAATTGGCATGGAATTATTACCGGCAGGGAGTATCTTTTACATTACCTGTTCCAAATTCGGAAAATGAATTTTCATCTCCTATTTATGCAGATATTGCGTCCTCTGTAATCCGTGGTAATTTTTTAGTGGGTTACAATATAGTCAACAACTATCCGTTTCTTTTCAGCGCTTATTTAGGCTCTTCATTTTCAGCTAAATACAATACAAAATACAGCATACGGCTCAGCGATGATTTTGAAGATAAGGAATTTTATTTGCGCAGTTCGGGCATAGCCGGATTCTCAATTGTCATTGCAAAAATCTATTTTGATTTGCGTTATGAAATCAACTTGCCAGATACTGACCTTGATTTTTATGATATTTCCGGCTTTCCGGATAATTATAAAGGGCTCAAATTGAAGAAAAACGAAAATATTATCAGTTTTTCTTGCGGCTTGTTATTCTAAATACAAATAAACTATTTATCTTTGCAACTCAAATTAAAGTATCAAATTAAAGTAATTGATTGCATAAAACAAAAAAAAAGAAAATATGAAACGAGACGATTTACTTTTTAGCATTATCAATAAAGAATACGAACGCCAAACGTCAGGCGTTGAGTTGATAGCATCAGAGAATTTTGTAAGTGAGGAAGTTATGCAGGCAGCAGGCTCTGTATTAACCAATAAATATGCCGAAGGTTATCCGGGACGCAGGTATTACGGTGGTTGCCAAGTCATCGACGAGGCCGAACAATTGGCTATCGACCGTTTGAAACAGATTTTCTCGGCTGCATGGGTCAATGTACAGCCTCATGCGGGCGCCCAAGCCAATATGGCTGTTTTCATGACTTGCCTCAATCCGGGCGATAAATTCTTGGGATTAAACCTTGCTCATGGAGGACATTTGAGTCATGGTTCCCCCGTCAATTTTTCCGGTTTGGTCTATCAGGCATTGGCTTACAATGTAGGGGAACAATCCGGCGAAGTCGATTACGAACAATTGCAGGAGGTAGCTTTGAAAGAACATCCCAAACTGATAGTAGCAGGCGCTTCAGCCTATTCTCGTGAATGGGATTATGCCCGTATCCGGCAAATAGCCGATGAAATCGGCGCTATTTTTATGGTTGATATGGCGCATCCCGCCGGATTGATTGCCGCCGGATTGTTGAAAAATCCGCTTCGTTACGCGCATATTGTTACCTCTACCACCCATAAAACCTTGCGAGGCCCCCGCGGCGGCGTGATTTTGCTGGGAGAAGATTTCGAAAACCCATGGGGAAAAACGACTCCTAAGGGTGAAATCAAGATGATGTCGGCGCTCTTGGATTCAGCCGTATTCCCCGGTATTCAGGGTGGTCCACTGGAACATATCATTGCCGCAAAAGCCATTGCTTTTCACGAAGCCTTGCAACCGGAATACATCGCCTACCAGACGCAAGTCAAGAAAAATGCGGCAGTTATGGCGCAGGCATTGGTAGACAAGGGCTATAAAATCGTTTCCGGAGGAACGGATAATCACCTGATGTTGGTTGATTTACGAACTAAATTCCCGGATTTGACGGGAAAACAGGCGGAACAGGCTTTGGTCAAAGCGGATATTACAACCAACAAGAACATGGTGCCTTTTGATTCCCGTTCGCCTTTCCAAACTTCGGGTTTGCGTTTCGGTACGCCCGCCATCACGACCCGCGGCGCAAAGGAAAATTTAATGGGCGATATTGTAGAATTAATCGACACGGTTCTTTCCAATGCGGATAACGACGCCATAATCAAATCGGTCGCACAAAAGGTCAATACCATTATGAGGGATTACCCTTTGTTCGCATGGTAAAAATTTAGTTCCATGTTTACCGATTCAAAAATTCTGTTTGCTTTTTTGCTGACTGCCGTTGCCGGACTTTCGACCGGAATCGGCAGTTTGATTGCCTTGGTGGCCAAAAAAACCAACCGGAATTTTCTCAGTATCTCTTTGGGATTTTCGGCCGGCATCATGATTTATGTATCGTTTATGGAAATGATGCCAACTGCATTGGCAGGATTAACAGGTGTTTATGGCGAAAAAGAAGGCGCTTTATACCTGATTCTGGCTTTTTTTTGTGGGATACTCCTGATCAATGTAATTGATTTTATTATCCCTGAAAATGTGAACCCGCACGAAGCGCATGGCGTGGAAGAGATGCAAAAAGAGATACAGATGAAACGTACCGGCGTCATGGTCGCGATTTCCATCGCCATCCATAATTTTCCCGAAGGGATTGCCACGTTCACTTCCGCCCTGGAATCTTTGGATATTGCCATTCCGATTACGGTCGCCATTGCGATTCACAACATTCCGGAAGGAATTGCCGTTGCCGTACCCATATATCATTCATCCGGAAGCAGAAAAAAAGCTTTTTGGTACTCATTTTTGTCCGGTTTAGCCGAACCCATGGGCGCCTTGCTGGCTTTTGTTTTCCTCTTTCGTTTCTGGACGCCGGCATTAAACGGACTGATTCTATCGGCTGTTTCCGGAATTATGGTTTTCATCTCTTTGGATGAATTGTTGCCGGCAGCCGAAAAATATGGAAAACACCACCTTTCCATTGCAGGAGTGGTAGCTGGTATGTTGGTAATGGCTTTGAGCCTTTTTCTGTTTATTTAACTTGGATTTAGCTTTATTAAAATAACTATAATTAATTCATTAAAAATTTGTATTTATGAAAAAAATTCTTTTAACATTTGTATTCATCGGATTATGCGGCATAGCTGCAAACGCCCAATTGGGTAAAATTAAGTTGGACAAAGCGGTAGACGCCGCATCAAAAGGAGTGAAGTCGTTTACAATATCGGACGCGGAAATCATTGCCTATACGAACGAATATATGCAATGGATGGATGAACATAATCCTTTGTGTAAAACGACGGATACGGACAAAGGAATAAAAGCGGTAGCCGACAGATTAGCAAAAATCGCTTCTGCTATTCCGGCAGACCTTGTCAAAGAATTGCATTTGAATGTGCTGGCCTATTATGTGGTAGATGTAAATGCATTTGCTTGCGCTAACGGGGATGTGCGTGTCTTTGCCGCACTAATGGATTTAATGACCGACGACCAGATATTGGCAGTCATCGGACATGAAATAGGACATGTGGTCAGCAAAGATTCTAAAGATGCTTTTGTGGCTGCATTAAGAATTTCCGCCTTAAAAGATGCAGCAGGAGCCATTGGCGGGAATACTGCCACTGCTTTAACAGATTCTCAATTAGGTGATTTGGCAGAAGCTTTGGGCAATGCACAGTTTTCTCAAAAACAAGAAAGCGCAGCAGATGCTTACGGATACGAATTTCTGAAAAGATGTGGAAAAGACCCGGTCAATATGGCTACCTCCTTGGGCGTATTGCTTTCATTGCAAGAAGAAGCGGGAGCAGCTGAAAATAGCAAATTCAACAAACTGTTTTCAAGTCATCCCGATTTAAAAAAACGGATAGATGCTTTGAATAAAAAATCAAAGTAACCCTGTAGAGACGTGGTGCGCTACTGTCCCTAAATCCCCTATAAAGGGAGATTTAGGGGTGAAAACGAATTACATCAGGGTCAACGCATTAAAATTTACTCAGAACAATGATATCCGGCAAACTGTGAAGATTATATATTTTTTGTGCGTTGGCCCTGCTCATCTAACAAATTAGTTTCTTGTATCGAATAATTTTATTATCTTTGCCCTAAAATATTTTTCAAGATGAATTTGTATCAAAGAATATACGTTCAGCAACTTGCCGATAATGTTCCTGCCGCCGATACCGATTGGATGAAGCGCATTTGGGACGAAGCAAGATTGAAATTAGCCGTTTCTCATAAAAATGAACAATAATCGCATCTGGCTGTCTCTTGCTCATTTGAGCGGACGCGAACAGGAGTTTATACAGGAAGCATTTGATACGAACTGGGTGACGACCGTGGGGCATAATCTTGATGCTTTTGAACAGGCCTTAGCCGACTTTCTGAAGAACGGCTCTCACGTATTGGCATTAAATTCAGGCACATCTGCGATGCACATGGGCTTGGTATTGCTGGGCGTTGGTGTGGATGATGAGGTTTTGTGCCAATCGTTTACTTATGCAGCTTCCGCCAATCCGATATTTTATCAAATGGCCAAGCCTGTGTTTATCGACAGCGAACCGGACACATGGAATATGTCGCCGGAACATTTGGAACGCGCCGTCAAAGACAGGATCAAAAAAGGAAAGAAACCCAAAGCCATTATTCCGGTACACCTCTACGGAATGCCGGCCAAGATGGACGAGATATCTGCTATCGCCAATCAATACGAGATTCCGGTAGTAGAAGATGCGGCAGAAGCTTTGGGTTCTATGTATAAAGGCTTTCAGTGTGGAACTTTGGGCGAATTGGCAGCCTTGTCTTTCAACGGAAACAAAATCATCACTACTTCGGGTGGAGGGGCGCTGATTTCGAAAAATGACGCGTATAGTGAAGAGGCGCGCTTCTTGTCAACACAAGCACGGGATACCGCCCCGCATTACCAACATTCTAAAATCGGCTATAACTACCGGATGAGTAATATTATAGCCGGCATCGGACGGGCACAGATGCTGGTCTTGCCGCAACGGATAGCACAGCGCCGTAAAAACAATCAATTCTACAGGGAACATTTGTCCGAGGTAAAGGGAATTAGTTTCCAAACCGAACCGTCGCAGGATTTTTATGCTAATTATTGGTTGACTACTATCATTATAGACCCCGAAAAAACAGGGGGAACTACCCGCGAAGACATTCGTTTGGCCTTGGAAAAAGCGAATATCGAATCCCGGCCTTTGTGGAAACCAATGCACCTGCAACCGGTTTTCAGCGATTGTCCTTTTTATGGAGACGGAACAAGTGAATCGCTATTTAAAAACGGTTTGTGCTTACCTTCAAGCTCAATTCTCACGGAAAACGATTTGGAAAGGGTGGTAGAAACCATTATG
>JAITNQ010000024.1 GCA_031290435.1 Candidatus Symbiothrix sp.
ATGTTCCGAACATCGATTTTTGGTACTTCCGAACATCCTTTTTGATGTTTTGAACGCCGATTGAGTACTTCAGAACGTCGATTTTGATGTTCAGAACATCGATTTTTAATACTTCCGAACATCAAATTAGTACTTCCGAACATCAAATTCGAGGTTAAAAAAGCTGATTTCGACGTTATGAGTATCTAAAACGGCTTTCTGAGCATCCCACACGGCGCTTTTAGAAACGGTTTCCTATTCCGTTACCTCTGTTTCGTTGGTTTTACGTTTGCCGCCGGGGAAATGTTTCTTCAATTCCCTCTGCTCCTCTGCTCCTCTGCTCGGCGAAGGCTCCAGCCTTCGCCGGACTAAAAGCAAGCGTCCACGCTTGCAACAAAACGAAGTTTTGTAATAAATTGTCCGGCGTAGGGGCAACCCTCGCGGTTGACACTTTATCATGTTCGTTGACAAAGCTTCGCTTTGTAGCATGTCTGGAGACATGCTTTTAAAACGAAGTAGTTGGAAACTACTCCGAGCGCAGGGAGAAGAAGGTACGCAAAGTAGATTATGTACCCCCTTTGCGGTTCTTTGCGCTCTTTGTGGTTAAAAATCAGCAACAACTCGACAACAGATCACTTCCCACAGCACTTCATAAATCCCTAATTAGTTTAGTAATTAATATACACTACCTATTTTTTTGAAATCAGTTTCTCTTTCATCTTCACTACTTGTCGCTCCAATTTTTCCACGCACTTGTCAACAGCCGCTTCAAAAGTATCCGCTGTTTCCTGTGCAAAAAAATCATGGCCTTTCGCAAGTAATTTTACCGAAGCGTCTTTGTTGGCATTCGTTTCCGGCTTTATTACTTTCAGGCTTACTTCGGCCAAAAAAACTTCGTCACTAAACTTTGCCAATCGGCTTACTTTTTTTTGGATAAAAGTTTCCAGTTTCTCACTGGCTTCAAAATGAATTGAATGAATTGTAATTTCCATAAAAACCTCCTTTTGTTTTTAGGCTCTCGGATGAGCCTGGTAATACACTTTTTTTAATTCTTCAAAAGTTGTATGGGTATATACTTCGGTGGAGGATAGGCTTGCATGTCCGAGAAATTCTTTGACTGCATTTAAATCCGCGCCGTTGTTCAACATACTCGTAGCAAATGTATGCCTCAATACATGAGGACTTTTCTTTGATAAATTCGGAACTTCCGACAACCTTTGGGTGACGATGCGATATACTACCGAATTGGAGAGCGCTCGTCCGTTTTTCCGGATAAAAAAAGCACTGGCTTGTAAAGATGCTAATTTTTCAGTCCTTGCATCCATATAAGAACGCAATGTCACTTCCAAATTACAGGAAAAAGGTATCAAACGTTGCTTATTTCGTTTGCCTGTCACCTTGATTAATTTTGAATGGAAATCCACATCTTCACTTTTCAAGCCTACCAATTCCGCACACCGGATACCGGTCGTGTAAAAGACGTCCAGAATCGCTCTGTCGCGTATGGTTTCGAAAGTGTCCGTCTCATCCTTTTCGGAAAGCAGTTTTTCCATATCCGCATCTTTTACAAAGTGCGGGAGAGGCTTGCTTACCTTTGGACCTTTAATGTTTTTGACAGGATTACTTTCTAAATATTTATTCTTACACAAGTATTTGAAAAAAGATTTTAAAGAACTGAGCTTCCTGTTTACCGATAATGGAGAATAATCCGCTTCCATCAACGAAACGATCCAGCGCCGTACCCAAACAGCATCAATCTGTTCCGGATTGAATAACGATTCTCCGCAAACAAAATCTTTAAATTGTGATAAATCATTTTCATACGATTCCACTGTGTGGAGAGAATAGTTTTTCTCGTATTGCAGATATTGTAAGAATGATTCTATCAGCATATCTTCTTTATTTATGCAACGAAGATAATAAAATCTTTTACAATAAGAAAATTTACAGGCGTTAATTATTGTTAACGAGTGGTTTATTTTGCCTATACATAAGACAATAAAATATCATACAAAATAACTTACATGCATGCAAGTCCATTTTGTATGATATCTTGAATGTATCGAAAATACCAAAATTTATTTGTCTTAAAAAGAAATCTCCTACCGGAAGAATGTTACTCTTCTGCCAGATGCAGTTTTTGTACGTAAACGGCGTGAATTCTCTGTTTTCTTTTTTCTATAGACGGTTTGGTAAAAGATTGTCTTTTTCTAAGCTCTTTTGTCACACCTGTCTTTTCAAACTTTCTTTTGAACTTTTTTAAGGCTCTTTCGATGTTCTCGCCTTCCTTTAATGGAACAATAATCATAAATAAAATATTTGATAATTAATTTTTAATTGTTAATAATTTTCATTTCGGGTTGCAAAGATAATGCAAAATTTTTCAATGTCAAAATAATTTAACGACTTTATTGCAATTTCAATAAACTATTTCGTTTATTTACCTCACCCCCGGCCCCTCTCCAAAGTGGAGAGGGGGGGGAGCGCTGTCATTGCGGAACCTCTCTCTGTCATTGCGGGGAAGAGTCGAGGGAAAGGTAACCTGCATGATGCTAATTTTTGATGTGACTAATTGACTACCACCCGGTGCATGGTCGGTTTCGCATTAAGTCCGTCGTAAACCAAGAGGAAATAGAGTCCGGGCGTCAAGCCGGAAACATTTAGTTGAGCGTTTCCGCCTGTGAGTGTTGCCTGACGAAGCGGAACGCCCAGCGTGTTACAGAGCTTGGCGCTGAAAGCAGGCGTCTTGGATTTATTTCCGGCTATGGCTTGCAGGTAGGCCCGCGATTTGCCGTATTTGGTCATATCTATCGCAATCGTAAGCGTGCCGGAAGTAACCGGATTGGGATAATAAGCAAGATATTCTTCTTCGACTTCTTCCACAATAATTTCTCCATAAACCGTGATTTGGCTTTCAGCCGAAAGACTGCCGTTGCTTGCCGCTACGTGCACCGTGTTGACGATAGAAAGGTTATTATTCTCGCGCAAATAATACAAATCGGCAGAATTACTCCCTACGATATTCGAATTGAATCTCCATATATAGGAATTCGCCTGTGGCGAGGTGACCGCGTGGAAATAATAATTATTGTTCGTAATGCTTACCGACATGGAAGGAGGGGGCGCTTGTGAAATTTGTATGTTTTTCTGCACGTACAGGGTGCTGCCATTCACTGTGATTTGTGCCCTTATCCATCCTGAGCCGGTACCGGTAGCATAAACCGATATTGGAATAATGTGTTCTATCTCTTCTCCCGGGTTACTGCTTCCCAGCATTCCCGGCGATATACTCAAATTGGAACTGCTGGTCCATGTAACATTGCCACAGAATTCTAATTCAGATTCGGAATCCGGAATATACGTTTCTATTGGGTCCGTGAGACTAAACAATGTATAATTTGCAGCAGAATATTGGGTAATAGTGTTTGATCCATTGATATAGGCATAGCTACTCGGCATTAATATGGTAACATACGACCTTTTGACAAGCTGTTGATTAACATTTACTTCCACCCATCCCGTTCCGTCTCCGACAGACAGCACATTCACCGTCTTTGACAAACCCGTATTACCTCCGACAAGCGCCAAATTGGATGAACATGACCAACTAACCTGACTTCCGGATATACCGGAAGGTAAATTGGCAATGCTGAATACATCTGAAGTGCAAAGCGCAAAAGATGGTGAATAAGGCCGTAATGGGCATGGCGTTATCGTTTTCGTAACAGAAGCACAAGTATTGATAAGCGCAGTCAGAACTGCCTGAGATTCATCCAATCCGGTTTTAGTAACCCTTACGGAAGTGTTTGTCTGGTTAGACAAAGTGAATGCCGTACCGGATACACTCCACTGTACAGTAGCGCCGGAAGGTAAATTTTCCAAACTAAAGACCGTGCCTGCGGTACAGGCATGAGAAGGGCCGGAGATAGAAACATCAGCGCTACGAACATAATATTTTAAATTAGTCGTACCATAAGGGCTGTAATTCCATGCATGTCGCATTAATGGATATTCATTCCATTTGGAAATAAATATACCTTGCTGATTTGTTGTTACAGCCGAATGATCTCCCGATGCCCAAGATACCTTTCCTGGATAAGTTGCCTGAGATACTTGAGTGTAACTACCGTCAGTCATATAAATATCTTCATCTGTGGTATAGTTATAACCGATCCACCTGTCAATTCCTTGCTCCACTCTAAGCCATGCATAGCCGTGACAATTAAATTTACGCGTAGCACTATAACCATCATACGTTGGAATTTGCTCAGCATTAGGATAAGTTTGAGCATAGGTAGCATCAAGTCCTGCCCTTGTTGATGTCGAAGATTCACACATTAAATATGTTACAACAGGATTGCCAAGAGGTGTGCAAATATCACCCATTTCAATATTTATACATTGCGCTTTTAAAAAATGCGAAAAAGCAATGCTTATAATTACAGTAATAATAAATTTGTTCATAGCTTCATCGAATTAAAAGGGTAAATTAACATAAAGCACAACACCTTTTTTTGACTCCTCAAAGAAATTCACGGCATCACTTCTATCAATGTATACAACATTTCCGTCACAATCAAAAGTCCAATAAAGAACTCCACCGCTGCCCAACATCATATCCGTAACAAAAACATCCTGCGCTTTATATTTTGAGAGCCAGATAGTGCCCCAATAATTGCCGGTCTTGTCAGTTTCCGCTTTATTTATTAATTCCTTGAGCCATGGAAGATTTTCTTGAAGTTCTTCAATTTTACACTCTGTACACGCCTTATCCGTTCTATCCGTTTCCATAACATCTTGTTTACAGGAAAAAAACAGTACACATAACAGTAAAATAATCAAATTTTTCATATTCACTACTTTATTAATTGATAAGACAATCCATCCAGCATACTCCCTGTTTCAATATCGGCCATTCCAGAAGCCAGAACTGCATTTATAGCCTTACTCTCCAGTTTTTCAAGACTTTGCTTATTCATTTTTGTGATTACATGTACTCTGGAATATAAATTGGTTCGGAATCCTAAACCTTTGAAATAATCTGCATAAATAGACTTACTTTCGTAGCCGGAAACAAGATTCCGTAAAATCTCTTTTGACATTTCGTTTTGCACATCATATTGACACAACAAGACCTCTATAGCGGAAATGGAAATGATATACAATCCCTTCTCAACCTCGGAAGCCTTTCCAGCCAAAAAATCTAAATTTTGAATCTTTAGATTATAATGCTTCAACAGTTCATTTACAGCCTCTTTTCTTTTGTAAAATTCCATTATTCCATTAAAGTCATTGTGTAATTTATCAAGCCCTTCATTTAGATTGTTAAAGGCAAAAATATCATACAGTAACGGATATTGTAAACAAATTTCCACCAAATCGTTTGTACTAATTGAAGATAATACTTTTTCCGGAATTTGACATGCATTTACCATTGCTTCATTGCTTTCAAATTTTTTCCATTCCTCTGTCCCCGGCTTTACCGGATAGTCCCACGCCACTTTTTTCTCTTGCGCCATTGTAGCAAAAGAAACTGTAAAAAAACCAAAGATGATTAGTAAGTTTTTCATAAATGTACAATGTTTTATTTAATTAATAATTATAGTTTTGTAAAGAATAAATCATTTCTTGTCTTGCCCCCGGAACGAATCATGCAGGGGCGATCTGAAACGCCATTCCGCACTACCGGTCTGAAAATCTTTT
>JAITNQ010000185.1 GCA_031290435.1 Candidatus Symbiothrix sp.
GACCGCGAAAGCAATTACTTGGTTGATACCGTGAGTAAAAACAACGGCGAAGTTTTACTGTATGCCAATGACGAAAAAAAGAAACGCGAGCTGAACCGTCGTACGCAAAACAGCGCCAAATATGCCGTAATTGTTCCGTCCAATGCACAAAAAGCGCAGGCGGCGCAATTTTTCAAAACGCCTTTGATATTCAGCATTCAGGAAGCCAAAGGGCTGGAATACGAAAATGTTATTCTCCTTGATTTCCTTTCAACGCATGAGGCCGAATTTAGAGAAATCATTTCCGGAGTAAACATAGAAGACCTCAAACAGGAAGCGTTGCGTTATAACCGCGCTTCCAGCAAACACGACAAGGACGCCGAAATCTATAAATTTTACATCAACTCGTTCTATGTAGCTATCACAAGGGCTATTAAAAATATCTATATCTTTGAACAACGCGCCGACCATCCGGCATTGAGACTGCTCCAAATGCAGGAAACAAAAGTGGATATTCAAGTCAGTGAAGTCAAATCTTCCAAAGAAGAATGGCTGGAAGAAGCCCATAAACTCGAAGAACAGGGTAAACATGAACAAGCCGAACAAATACGGGCTAAATATCTGGGATACGAATATATAACCCCCGAACAATTAGAGATAATCAAGACTTTGGCGCTTGACCCGGCGAAAAAAGAGACGGAAGTAAAAAAAGAACGTAAACAACTGTTTCAGTATGCCGTTAATCACCGCCGGTATGATTGGGTGGAAGAATTGGCAAAATTGCAATTACAGCGGGCTGTGTTGTTTCTCAAAGAATTACATGCCGACGGCAAGGAATATGAAAAACAGTTGCGTTTGGGCAATAAGTCTAAAATAATGTCGATTATCCAAAAATACGGCGTTAATTTTACTATCAATGAAGGAATTACCGGCTTAATGCTGTCGGTGTATCACGGACAAACGGAACTTGCAGCCGAATTATTGAGCAAAGGCGCTTCTATTGTGCAAACCGACAAAACCGACCGTCTGGCTTCGGATTACCTGATAAACGGATATATAACCGGCAAAAGCCGGAAACAAAAACAGGGACAGATTGCCGATGATAAAACGCTGATTTCACTCTGGGAAAAAATCAGGCCACAAGCCATTGTCTATGAATATGAAGACCGTCAATTCAGAATCGGTTCACACAGCATGCTTTTCTTTCTGATAATATTGATGAGAAATATGGACGACAGTCAGCCGGAAAAAGCGTGTAGCAAGTTTGACCATTCAAAGATAGTCGGCATTTTCGATATGAACGATTTGGAAAGATTTGCCGCTATGATTCCCGATGAGATACTTCCTCCCTACCGGAAAAAACGGTCTTATATCAACAGTATCATGGCATTGAATGAAGTAACCAAAGAATCGCCCTATTGTAAATCGGCGTTTATCCGGATCGAACGCGGCTTCTATATCCTGAATCCCGAACGGCTTGCCGTAAGAAACGAGTTGTGAGATAGGCAAGCATAATATATAGAACTTCCCATTCGAGCAATGGGAAGTTCTATGAAAAATTCAATTATTCATTCTTTCACTCCCGTCATAACGACTTCAATTAAATTTCCGTCATCAATTATCTTTTTCGCTTTCTTTTGAATATCGGCGAGGGTAACCGAATTCAAAGTCTTCACGTAATCCGAATAAGCATTGTAATCGTAGCGGTAATAATTTGAAACTACACTGCTCCAGTAGCTGTTTAGCTGTTCTTGCTCCTGCTGGCGTTTCAACATGAATTCTTTTACTTTGTTGAAATCTTCAGGACGGGGACCTTGATTCGCTACTTCCTTAAATTCTTTTTGGATAATATCATTCAGATAAGTTTCTTTTCCGGGTTGCGTTTCAAAAGAAATATTCAAGGTGGTCTGTCCTTTCGGATAATTTGAAATACTTCCGGAAACACTCACACCATAAGTGCCGCCTTCCTCTTCACGTACTTTTTCAGTGTAAACGATGCGCAAGATTTGTTGTAACATATCCATTTCGATGCGGTCTTTTAGCGCAGGATTGATTGTGGTCCAATAAACATCTACGATAGACGCTTTCGGATTCTCCATTTTTTGCTGGAAATGTTTTTTGGTAATTCCTGCATGTAAGTCCAAATCGACAGGTGCATTACTTTCTTTTCTTTTGCTATTTGGAAGAGCGCCCAAATACTTTTCAATCAAATCTTTAGTTGCTTCAATATTGATGTTGCCGGTGAATACGAATGTGAAATCGCTTGCATCTGCAAAGCGGTCTTTTCGCCAGTTCATGATGGTCTGATAGTTGGCTTTGGCCAAGTCGTCCGCTTTGATGCGTATGTTACGCAAGGTATTTACGTACATTGCTTTTTGCAAAGTATCCGCCAGCGCAATTTCAGGATTGGCTTCTTGGCTTTCCAATTGCGACTTGGCTCTGCCGATGAATGATTGGTAGGCGTCTTCGTCCGTCCTTGGGGCCGTAAAATTCAGATAAATTAATTGGAGCATGGTTTCAAAATCCTTCACGCTCGAAGAACCTGTAAATCCTTCGTGCATGATTGATATGGACGGATTAACGGTTACCCGTTTCCCGGCCAGCGCTTTTCGCAAATCCGTTTGACTGAACTGTCCGAGGCCGCCAAGATTGGCAACCGAGTTGTAGAGTTGGATATTTACATATTCCGATTCAGGGAAAAGGGAAGAGCCGCCCGGACTGCTTGCCGACAATAAAATTTCGTCATCCTTGAAAGTTGTCGGTTTTATAACGGCTTTTACTCCGTTGGAAAGGGTAAGTATAGTTGTCCCTAAGGCTTTGTCTTCGGTCATGAGTGTAATTTTTCCACCGCTTGGAATTTCAGCCAGTAAAGGTTCATTGTTATTTTCTTCTTTCGGCGCTTCAATGTCTTCGTTTATCGCTTCGTTGAACCATTTCAACAAATCAGCTTTAGCAGGTAAAGTTTCACCTTCTTTTTCGGCAGCCTGTAGGGAAATCACAATATTCTTATCGCCAATCAATTGAGCGATGTATTGGTTTACTATATCCACCGGAATATTGGGCGCAATGGATGAAATCATATTGTATTCAGTTTCTATTCCGGGAATATATCCACCTGATGTAAAATGAGTTACATACTCATTTGCGTACCGCGCATTTTGTACTTTGTCTTTTTCTTTGAATGCGTTTTCGTATTGCGTCAGGATATTAGTTCTGGCGCGTTCATATTCAGATCCGATGAAACCATGTTTTTTCAATCTGGCTATTTCGCGAACCAAAGCTTTCATACCACCTTCAATATCATTGTCTTTTATCCCGACAGTTCCGGATAAGGATTCTTTCGTAGCTGTCAACATGAAATCATCGTTATATACGTTGGCACCGAGAAAAGGAGGATTTGCCTTTTGGGTAATTTCCGATATACGTTCACTCATGATTCTTGAAATCGTTGCATTCATATAATCGGTTACCAATCCGGCTACTGTTCCTCTTAATTCTTTCGGAAGTTTTTCATGCTTGAAATCTATGGAAATAGCGGTCGTCGTGGATTCTTTATCTATGGCGATTCCTACCAAAGTTTCTTCGTTGTCATCTATTGTAACGTAAGTTCTTTCTGCCGGATTGACAGGAGCCGGTATGTCGGCGAACACTGCTTTGAGTTTATTTTCGATTTGGTCGACATCAATATCTCCTACAATGATAATTCCTTGCAAATCGGGTCTGTACCACTTGTGATAATAATCCCGTAATTCCTCCGGTTTGAAATTCATAACCACTTCTTCAGTTCCGATTGGCATGCGGCTACCATATTTGTTACCCGGCATAATCTGGGGAAGCAATTTTTCCATTATCCGGAATTGTGCTTCTCCCCGGCTACGCATTTCTTCGCGAATCACACCCCGTTCTTTCAGAATATCACTTTCTTCCAAACTGAGTGAATTCGACCAATCGTGGAGAATCAATAGACATGAGTCGATAGTTCCCGTACGTGTAGCAGGCACATTGGATATGTTGTAAACGGTTCTATCGAAACTGGTATAAGCATTCAGATTCTGTCCGAATTTTACGCCGACTGTTTCTAAATAGCTGACTACTTGATTGCCGGAGAAATGAGTGCTGCCGTTAAAAGCCATGTGCTCTAAGAAATGAGCCAATCCCCGTTGATTGTCCTCTTCCAGAATAGAACCCACATTTTGGGCAATGTAAAAATCCACCCTTTGTTTCGGCAATTCATTGTGCCGGATGTAATAGGTAAGCCCATTGTCTAATTTTCCATATTTGACTTTCGGGTCAATCGGAAGGTCCGGCACTTGTTGTGAAAATGCGGAAGAAACCGATAATAAGACAATTCCTAATAAAAATTTTACTTTTTTCATTAATATCTGTTTTTTTAATTGTTTATTGTTTTCTTTCAAAATTCTTCGCAAAAAATCCCAGCATACATTTATACAAATCCATCCGGTTTTCTTCGTGTCCGTAACCGTGTCCTTCATTGTATTTGACCATATAAGGAACGGCAAATCCTTTTTCGCGCAGTTTTACGACGATTTGGTCGGATTCGTTGATGTTGACGCGCGGGTCGTTAGCGCCCTGTATGACGAACAGCGGCTTTTTGATTTTGTCGATTTGGAAAATAGGCGAAACTTCTTTGGCAATTTCGGCTTCAGCGGGGTCGTCCACATCGTACCAGATTTCTTTTGCCATGGTTATCAGCGGTTTCCAATATTCTGGGAAAGATTGGAAGAAGGTGAAAATACTGGAAATACCCACATAATCGACGCCGCAAGTATACAAGTCGGGTGTTTTGACCAATCCCATCAAAGTAGCGTAACCGCCGTGGCTTCCGCCGTAAATTGCAATTTTATCTTTGTCTATTCCACCTTGTTCGAGAATATATTTTACGCCGTCTTCCACGTCATCCATCACTTTGCGTCCTACTTGTTTGAAACCGGAACGTAAAAAATCTTTTCCGTAACCTCCCGAAATTCTGAAGTTTACTTGCAAGGTTGCATAGCCGCGGCTGGCAAAAAGCTGTGCTTCGGGATTAAAGCCCCATGAATCACGGATGCCTTGCGGTCCGCCATGCGGGTTGACAATCAACGGCACTTTTTTGCCTTCCAAAGCAGCTTTCGGCAGGGTGATGTAGCCGTGAATGGTAAGTCCGTCTCGGCTTTTGAACGTAATCGGGCGCATTTCCGCCATGTCCACTTCTTTCAGTTGCGGCATCAGGTCGTAGAGAAGCGAGAATTTCTTTGTCTTTGCATCATATTGATAATAAGTACCATAGAGTCTATCGCTTTGGACGACTAACAAGAACGTGTTTTCATCGTCATCGGCATCAACTACCGAAAATTCTTTTCCGGGGAACTCTTTTTCCATGCGTTTGTGGAAGTCTTTGTAGAATGTGCTGACGGGAATAATCACCGCTTTGTCGCCTTCGTAGGCAAAATAATCAATTTCATAATTCCGTTTCAACGAGCGGGACATGCTTGCCGCATCATAATCGGGATGCGAGAAAACTTCTTTGATGGTTTTATCGTTTTTGAAATCGTACAACACAATGCGGGCTTTGTCACTGTCGAGGTTGGTGACCACGTAGGCTTCGTCTTTTTTCCCCGGCGCATAATTGAATCCGATGATACCGAATGAGTCATCCCAATGCATTTTTTTTACCAATTTAAATTCATCGGTCGATAAATCTTTGTAGTACAATTCGGTTTCCGTGCCGTTGACCATTCGGGTATATCCGCGCAATTCGCCGTCTTTATCGAAATCGTAACCTTGTATGGAATTTTCAACATCTTTATTTTCAAATAATTGAACCAATTCTCCCGTTACAACATTGAGCTTGTAAGGTTCAAAAACCTGCGGGTTGCTTTTGTTCAATTGAATAATAATGTAATCTTTTTGTTCTTTCAGCATGTTGATAATTCCTGCTCTTACGCCTTCAAACGGCGTAAGGTCGAGCGTGTTTGCGCCGTCGATATTGGTGGCGAAAATATGGTAATTTTCGTTACCGCCATTGTCCATCCTGTACAGCAGCCGTTCGTCGTTAATCCATCCGTAACCGCGAATCAGTTCTTCCTTTTCTTCGACGATTCGTTGCGATTTGCCGGTTGCGATTTCTTTTACATACACATGGCGTTTGTTGTTGTCGTCTTTTTCCATGTATGACATGTATTTGCCGTTGGGTGAAAGTTGAAACGACGAGGCTTTAGGACGGGCAAAATAATCTTCGACTTTATACTTAAAATCGCCTTTGTCATAAGTAATCAGAGCAGCCAAATCTTCTTCGGAAGAAACCAATGCCGGATTGCCGGGCAATTTGCTCTCAAATTTTGCCAAGGTTAAAGGCAAGGTCATTCCGGCTTGCTCAAAATTTCCCTTGATGGTTTCACCCGAAAGTGTTCCTTTGTACGACGCTTGTAACGCAGACGACGATAACAAAAGTTCGTTGTTTTCGAATGTTGTTTTGTCCACCGATATACCTGTGGCGCCCTGAGCCGGAACATCAAGCGTAGTAGATAATGCTCCGTCCGCATCGCTGATATGGAAAATCAATTCCAACTGCATTCCTTGTACATCTATTGTACCTTTCCAATCTCCTGTAACTTGTGCTTTCACTGTTGTAATTATAAAAGATAAAACCGTGAATGTTAAAAAAAATGCGCTCTTTTTCATGTGTAAAAATTTTATAATTTATTCTTCTGAATTTGCTTTTTGTATAAAATAGTTATTAAACTCCTTTATTGCTTCCGGAGAATTAGGCTTATCTATTTTGATAAATCCTTTTTCTAAAAGGATAATCCGGTTGGAAATTTCGGTTGTGTAATTCAAGTTGTGGCTCGAAATAAGAACTGTGGTTTCCGATTCTTTGTTTAAACGCAAAATAATGTCCCTTATTTCAATTTGAGACGAAGGATCTAAAAAATTAAAAGGTTCATCCAGAATCAACACTTCCGGCTGAATCATAATCGCTGCCATAATTCCGATTTTTTGCTTATTTCCTGCCGAAAAATTCCGAATATATTTCTTTTGTCCCAGAATTTCATCATTCATAAAACGGGTAAAAGGACGTAAACGTTCATCTACCGACTCTTTATTCAATCCGTAGGTTCCGCCCACAAAATAAAAATATTCTTCAGGCGTCAGAAATTCAATCAAGAAACGGTTGTCGATAAAGGAACCCGTATAGGACTTCCAATCTTCCGATTTACTCACATCCAAATCCTTACTCAGTACATAGCCCGAATCGGCCTTCAGTAAGTC
>JAITNQ010000220.1 GCA_031290435.1 Candidatus Symbiothrix sp.
CGTATGGTTTCTATGGTTTAATGGCGCTCCTTTCCGCTTTGTTTGTTTGGAAAATGGTTCCGGAAACAAAAGGAAAATCATTGGAGCAAATCGAAAAAATCTGGAAAAAATAAGAAAGCGAGGGCTTCATTTAGCAATGAGGCCCTTGTTTATATTAGCCAAATTCACATGACTTCACGCTTTGAAAATATCCACAAAACAAGTGTGGAGTTTGGCCTTCAGATTTTCCATATCAGGTCTGTATCCTAATTCTTTTTCCATAGAGGTAACACCCTTGTCGATAAATCCACAGGGATTGATTAAGCCGAAAAAAGACAAATCCGTGCTGATATTCAAAGCAAAACCGTGCATCGTGATATAACGGCTGCTCTTTACGCCGATAGCGCATATTTTTCTTGTTTTACCGGCATTATCCGTATCCATCCAGACGCCGGTGGCTCCCGGCAAGCGTTTGCCGGAGATGTCGTATCCGGCGAGTAAGCGGATAATAGCCTCTTCGATGCGGTAAATATATTCTTTCAAGCCGATATGAAAGCTGTCCAAGTCAAATATCGGATAACCGACCAATTGTCCCGGCCCGTGATAGGTGATGTCTCCGCCCCGATTGACATGATATAGTTCCACCTGCTTGTCTTGTAAGGTTTTTTCCGAAAAAAGCAGATTGGAATACAGACCGTTTTTGCCGATGGTGATTACATGCGGATGTTCACAAAATACAAGTGTATTTTGGGTTTCTTTTTGTTCGGTTTTTTGTTGGATGGCGATTTGAAACAAGTCCTTTTGTTTTTCGTAAGCTTCGGAGTAAGGGATAAGTCCCCAATCGGTAAAAGTGAAAGCAGTCATTTCTTTTTCTTTTTTAGTTTTAGTTTTTTTCCATATTCTTTGTGTTTCTCTATGGTTGTTTTATCAAAATCAACCCGGATAATTTTCGGCATGAGCGACGTGATTTTGGCTTGCCTTTTTAACATATAAGCGCTTGGTTTGGCAGAATTGTATTTTTGCGGATTAGGGAGCGTGGCCGCAATCAGCGCCGCTTCCGCAATCGTCAGTTTTGAAGCCGGTTTGTGAAAATGACTCGCGGAAACAGCTTGTGCGCCAAAAATACCATCTCCCATTTCAATAGAATTCAGGTACACTTCCATAATTCGTTCTTTCCCCCAGACAAATTCGATTAAAATAGTAAAATAGGCTTCAAGTCCTTTTCGTATCCATGAACGATTGGGCGTCAAAAATACATTTTTAGCCGTTTGTTGAGAAATCGTACTGGCTCCTCTCGCTCTTTTTCCTTGGGCGGCTTCCCTGCGGGCCAATTCAATCTGCTCGAAAGAAAAGCCGTCATGTACCAAAAACAAGTTATCTTCCGAGGCCACAACTGCCTGAACCAAATTTTGGGATATTTCGCTCAGGGGTATCCATCGGTGGGCGATATGTATTTTTTTACCGGCTTTTACTTGTTCTACGGAACGAATCAACATCAAAGGCGTATAGTAAACCGGTACATATTTGAAAAGGAGAACGGAAAATAAACTCAAGACAAAAAGCGTCAGAGAGATATTCCGTATCCAATGCCATATCTTTTTGAACCAATGTATTTTTTTTTTATCCTTTCCTGCGTATCTGTTGGGTGACTGTTTCATGTATATTTTTATTTTTTTTACTACAATAGTTGATTGATAATATGTATGGTATGACAGGCTACCAAAGCAGCTGTTTCGGTTCTCAACCGGCTTTCTCCCAGCGAAACGGGAATAAAACCCTGTTTTTCGGCCAGCGCAATTTCTTCTTCACTGAAATCGCCTTCCGGGCCAATGAGAATCAGCACATTTTCGTCTTTGCGGTATGCCTGCGACAATGCCTGTTTTTCGCCGGGATAGCAATGCGCAATGAATTTCTGACCCTTAAAATCTTGTTGAATAAAGGTTTTGAAATCGACGATTCCTTTTAATTCCGGCAGTTGTGCTTTCTCCGACTGTTTCATGGCGGATATTAGTATCTTGCTGATTCTTTCCGTTTTAATATCTTTTCGTTCGGAAAAGCGGCAATGCAGGAAATGGATGGTATCTATTCCTATTTCGGTTGCTTTTTCGGCAAACCATTCCGTCCGTTCGCTATTTTTTGTCGGCGCCATAGCGATTTCTATTTTCCCTTTCCAAAGTGGAATTTGGGGAAGCGTGTCAAGGATACGAAGTCGGCAATGTTTGGGATTCGCTTCGGCAATTGCGGCATCATAGAAATTTCCTTTACCGTCGGTGAGCCGGATAATATCGTCCGCTTTCAGTCGCAAAACTTTCAGGCAATGTTGGGCTTCTGTTTCGGGTAATTGAGAATCGCTAAGAATATCGGGTGTGTAAAACAATTGCATAAATTATTTATATTGAACCGTTTGGTATCCGATTAACTTATCATACCGGCTTCCCATCGGTCGAAAATAAACCCATACGCGATATTCATTTTCCGTTTGGAAAAAATTGCCTTCGATGGAAGTTGTGCTTGCCGGTGAAATATTGTCTTTTCGTGTAACATAGAGGTAATTGTAATAGCCTTCTTTCAAAAGGACGGATTTTACGTATCCATTGTTGGCCTGACTGTATTCCATCCGGCTTCGTTCGTCCGGAACATTGTTGAATAGTTCTCCCAGAATATATACATTTTCCGCAAACGGCTCCTCACAAGGAAGATAGAAATGCACAATATAATAATCGGCCTCGTTGTCATAATCAATAGCATCTAAGCTGCGGATGAAAAACCGGCCGTTTATATCTTCCGTATAAAGATAGGAACGATCATTCCGGATTCTATCCGGTCTCAGAATCGCATGATAATAAGGAGAATGGAATTCCATAGCTTCAATGTTCAAGCCATTGTAACGGTGTGTAGTCATTTCGAAACTATGGTATTCATTTCCGCCATCGAAAATAAGAGCGGGGTTGTGTTCATAAACAAGTCTTCTGTTCTGCACGACCAATGGTTTTATCAAAGCAGCTTCGTTGTCTGAGCGGTTATTTTGCTGCACATATACTTTCAAATCCTGCATAGGCGTTTTTACTTCATTTCCGTAAGTGATTGCAAAATTAACCTGTTGATAGGATTTGTTCATTCCCTTGTCGGTCTGGGAAGTTACTTGCATCGTAATATCAGCTCCGGGTTCCACCACAGAAAAAGCGGCAGCGAGAATAGGTTTGTTTTCGTTCTGCGGGAATACTTTCACGAGGTAATTTCCTGAAACTTTCATCGTTAAATTTTCATTTGGGAAAGTCATCCGGTAATTGACATAATCCATGGTTGTATTGAACGATACCGCATAATCATCAATATAGTTGTGCTGGAAACCGCTCATATATTCCGATTGAATCAACTGTGAAGGCGTCCAGTCGGCATTGCAATGTGTTAGCGTGTAGGTGTAGGATTCATGTGCACCGCCCATCACGTCAAAACTGACTTCCACCCATTGGTCTCCTTCTAAATTGATAACAGGCGCCGCCAGCGGGGCATCTACAAGGCTGACACGCAATGTTTTTACCCGGTCGGAAAAAATTTCCGTTACGGATTTCCGGGCGGAAATGGATACTTGTGCCGTTACAAAAAACAAGCAAAGCATAAGCGCTAAACTTTTTCTCATAAAAGCGATCGTTTGGATTTTATTCGTTGTTTCCATTTTTTTATAAATTGTTTTGCAAAAGTATGTATTTTTTTTGAAATTATTTTACCTTTGTCCCCTTAAATTCATTGTTTATGACGATAGATAACAAAATTCAGGCCGGTAATACGCAGACGTTCAAGGATGATTGTATTTTTCCGCCCGTAGGAGACTTGGAAATTCGTTGGCGTGCGGTACAAAAGTATCTTTTGGAAGCAGGGGGAGACGCATGTTTAATTGCTACGCATGTAAATATATATTACCTTACCGGAATGGTGTTTACAGGATTTGTATATTTTTCGGTTGAAGGATATCCGCTCTATTTTGTGCAGCGGTCTTTCGGTTGTGAAGGTGCACAAATTGTTGCGATACGGAAACCGGAAGATATTCCCGGTTTGTTGAAAGCACGCAATATTCCGCTACCGAAAAATCTTTTTTTGGAGGCCGACCAAATCAGCCATAGCGAATTTCTCCGATTGGAGGCCGCATTTAATCCGGAAAAAACGGGGAATGCTACGGCTATCCTCAAGAAAGCGCGGATGATAAAAACACCGTGGGAAATAGGTCAATTTCGTATTTCCGCAGCAAAACACGCCGAAGCCTACCGGACAATTCCCTCCTTGTTCAAAGAAGGGATGCGGGATATTGATTTTCAGACGGAAATTGAGCGTCAAATGCGGAAACACGGTTCTATCGGTATCTTCCGTACTTTTGGCGGGAATATGGATATTTTCATGGGCAGTTTGCTGACGGGAGATAATGCCGGAATGCCTTCTCCCTACGATTTTGCCTTGGGTGGCGGGGGCATGCACCCTTGTCTGCCGATTGGTGCGACAGGGGAGGTGATAAAAAAAGGAAATTCCGTTATGGTGGATATGGCCGGGAACTTCACTGCGTATATGTCCGATATGACGCGGGTTTTTTCTTTCGGTAAACTTTCTGAAAAGGCGCTGGACGCACACAAGTTATCCATGGAGATGCACGACCGGCTGATGGCTGAAGGAAAAGAGGGAACCGCTTGTGCGGATATTTACAAATGGTCGCTTGCAATGGCCGAGAAAGCCGGCTTCGGCGAAAATTTTATGGGAATAAAACAACAAGCCAAATTTGTTGGGCATGGCGTAGGAATAGAAATTAATGAATTACCGGTACTGATGGAGCGTTCCAAAGACTTGCTCCAATCCGGTTGTGTCTTTGCTTTTGAACCGAAGTTCGTGTTGCCGGGAACAGGTGCAGTCGGAAATGAAAATACCTACTTGGTTACAGAAACAGGGATTGAAAAAATGACTGTTTTAACAGAGGAAATCATTTTATTGCTTGATGCGGTATAAATAAGTCAGATTCAATCCGATTACTTTATGTGGCGATGCTTGGAAGAGGTCGCTTTTTGAATTGTTGAAGATATCGGAAAGGCCAAAATAATACCTTCCGTCAAGAACAAAAGAACCGACGCCCGTTTTAAATTCAATACCCATTGTTGCTTTTAGCCCGTAATCGAACTTATGCTGTATCTTTACATTGTAATATTCCGAACTTACATTGGCGGTATTTATTTCTGTTTCAAGATTTTTTTCATGCAAGAAATAACTGACTTGCGGGCCTAAGTTGAAAATAAAATTCGCCCTTTTTCCCATTCCGAAATAGATATGAGTCATCAAAGGTAGTTCAAGATAGGCCAATGAACGTGTTTGCCGGTTCAAATGCACCGAATCCGTTATCTCTTTCCATCCCCTGAGGGAATAATTCAATTCGCCTTGGATGCCGAAATTGTTTTCTGAAATATAGCGGATAGTAATTCCTTCGGAAGATTGCAGCAATAATTCCTGCGGAATACGAAATCCCGTACTGAAACTTACTTTGGAAAAAGTAGCCCCGCCATTTATACCCACAGCCCATTCCGGCGTGAAAGAATTGTTTTGAGAAAAAGCAACTATGCAGACAGTCAGAAAGTATAAAACGCCCATGAACCGTTTTTTGTTCATTTGCCTAAATTTTTGCTTATTGAAAAATCCGGATTGTAATCAATTACATACAAATTGGTATTGATAAATCCGCCCCAGTTGTTTACGCGTTGAAAATTGAAATCTATTTGTATACCCTTGTATTTCAATTCGTGTAAATGATTGTGAAACTGAGTGCCGTAAGAATTGACTAACTGTATGAAATACATGCCGGTATCATATCCAAGGATACCATATTTAGGAAACATGTTTGTAAGGTTCTTCCCATACCATTTGTAGAAAGTATTGTAAAATGATTTTACTTCAGGCGCTGTCGGATTGGTATAAAATAGGGTATAAAAAGAGGTATTTAAGCGGAAAAAATCGTCAGACGAATCGGAAAAACGGGCAAGGTGTACCTGCCAGTTAGGATAACCGAACAAAGCAAATCGAAAATCCGGATGGCTGTCTGCCGCTAATTTCAAAAAGGTAGTTAGCTGGGATAAAGTTTCTGCCGAATCATCCGTAGGAATAATTACATTTCGTTTTTCACTACTTAACTGAGCATTCAGTTTGTTATAAAAATCTGTATCCAAACCAATGGTTGTATAAGTAATCTTTTTATCGTTTAAATCATCTTTTAAGACTTTTATAAATTCGGTTGAGCTGGAAGCGCTTGTTGTTACCGAAGCCAAAATAATATTGCTATTTTGGTATTTATTGATAAAAGCCAAAGACGCCTTTGAATACAAATTAGGCTGTGGCGTATTGACTTGATAGACATTTGGGTTGTTGTAAGCTTCATCGCTCCTGGAAGTGAAGGGAATGATATAGGGAATATTTTTTTCTTTGGAAAAGCGTGACATCAATTTGATTTGGTCGTCATAACGTCCTCCAATCAGAAGGTTTATATCCTGTAGTTCATCCTTTTTCAATACTTTGCTTAGCGCTGCCGCGCCTATTCCGGCATCGTACGTCAATAAATCAACGGAAATACCTTTTTGTTTGATATCTCTCAAAGCGAGTAGAAAGCCTTCATAATATTCTATCATCCGGCCATCGTTTTGTGTATTCGCTTCTTCGAACGGCAATATAAGCGCTATTTTGATTGTCCCAATGGTCTCCGGCTGATAATTTTTATTGAGTAATGAATTTGTTCTTTTTTTGTTTGCGTCTTCATTTCCTCCTTGTAGCGGCGCCGTCACCTTGTTAATAGGAATCCGGATGGTTTTACCGATAGTGAAAGTTTCTGCGGATAATCCGGGATTGACGGCGATAATGTCCTCTCCTTTCATTTGGTATTTTTGTGAAAGCGCATACAAAGTTTCCTTCGGCTGAATGGTATGGTAGAGATAAGATCCGGATTCTTGCGGAATTTTTAAGACTGAGCCGATTTTAATGACATTTTTGCTATCCGGATTTAAACTGTAAATATCTTCTATGGAAACATTGTACATGGCAGCGATAGCGTATACCGTCTGCCCTCTTTCTACAGTATGTAAAAAGTAGTTGTTATTGTCTTGCATAAAAAAAGTCGCCTCCGGATAAAATGCTTCGGCGGATTTTACGTTATAACTATATGTACTTATAAACAACAACAATATAAACGAATATTTTGGCATAATTTTCAAATTATTGATTATTATGGTGCAAAGATAGAAAAAAAATAGTAAATTTGTACAAATGAAACGATTCATATTTTTAATAATTTTTCTGTGTGCCTCTTTTCACCTTTTCCCGCAATACAGCGTGACCGGCGGAAACGGCATTCCACACGTAGCGGAAGAGGATGTCCGGAACCATTTGAAAGTTTATCTGTTGAACAGCTTGCAAGGCGCTCAGATTTCTTTTACCTCAGCCGGTTCGGAACTGCACAACTGGTATAAATACAAGGAAAAGGCCTTGGAAGCAAGTCCTGTTGCGTGTGTGCAAAACGGAAATACTTCTTGGATTACGGATATTGAAGACGAATGCGGCTATTTCACAGGTTCGCCTACCGATCCGGAGACCTATTTTATATGGATCGCCGATTACAGCCTTTATGTTCCGCGATTTTTTTCTTTGGAGGTACAAGAAGAGGAAGATAAATGCAGTTTTTTAAAGATAACGGCCGATGTGGAAGCCGAGCCGATTGTCTATTACCTTCCTTCGGGCGCTCCGGTTAATTTGGCGCGTAACTATCATTTGAAGTACCATACGCAAAAGTGGGACGAGGATATGCTGGCGTTCCTGCCCCAGTCGGTTGACTTGGAATTAAAAGGCATTATCACTGAAATTACCATAGACGCTCCCCTTGCAAATACGGATTTCACGCTGACCGGTGATGATTTTGCCGGACATTTCGGAATGGAACAAACCATTCGTTCGGCGGAATATCAGGCGATTGCCGTCGAAGCACACGGCAAGGCGGTAACAGATAAGGAGCATGCCGATAATGAAGTGCATAATTCCGGTACTGTTTTAGGCGGCTCCGCGCCGATTGATTACACTTTCACAGCTTATGCCAATGAACCTGTAGCTGCATTTTATATTTGGAAAGTGATGGAACGGGATAGTATTACCGGCGCTATGAGTACATTGCTTCGCTATACCGATAAGGTTTTGCGCCGGACTTTCGACAGAGAAGGGACGTTTGTTGTTCAGTTGGAAGTGATTGATTCCAAATCCGTTTGCGTGGATACGACCCAAATTTTTCCTATTTCGATAGGTAGAACTTATATCAAAATACCCAGGGCTTTCAGTCCGGGCAGTTCGATAGGCATCAACGATGAACTGAAAATCGCTTATACTTCTATCACATCGTTCAAAGCTTCCATTTTCAATCGTTGGGGCAAGTTGCTCTACCAATGGACAGACCCATCCAAAGGCTGGGATGGAAGGGTCAGCGGCAAATTTGTTCCGACCGGGGCTTACTATATCATCGTCGAATATACCAATTCGAGAGGGGAAAAATGCACTGTTTCGCAAGATGTCAATATTTTAAGGGCTAAAGAATAAAGTAATGAAGAAAATAAATTTAATCTTAGGTGTTTTCAGTTTAGGTTTTATCGTCCTTGCCGGAATTTTTTTGTTGTCGGGAAAAGACGTCAAGGATCGGGAGGTTTCCGTTGCAACAGAAGCGAATATCGGTTCGCAATCCATGATTGCTTCTGTGCCGCTACCCGAATCGGTCGTGTTTTGCAATGAGACAATTCCGCTCGACCGCTTGGATATACGCGAGCGTTTTGATCGGGAAATCAATGCTTTTACCTATCTTCATTCGAATACGCTGTTATATATCAAACGAGCCAATCGTTATTTTCCGGTTATTGAGCCTATTCTGAAACGATATGGCATTCCGGATGATTTTAAATATTTGTGCGTGATAGAAAGTAGTCTGGACACCAGGGCTTTATCCCCGGCTAATGCGGCAGGGCTTTGGCAATTTATCGAATCGACCGGAAAAGTTTATGGTTTGGAAATCACTGCTGAAGTGGATGAACGTTATCATATCGAAAAAGCAACTGAAGCAGCTTGCCGTTATTTCAAGGATGCGTACTCAAAATACCACAATTGGGTAAATGTAGCAGCATCTTACAATGCCGGTATGGGCAGAATATCCACGGCTTTGGATAGTCAGATGGTTGATTCTGCGTTTGACCTGTTGTTGGTTTCGGAAACATCGCGTTATGTATTCCGGATATTAGCCGCCAAGCAAATTTTTGCCTGTCCTTATCAATACGGCTTTGTATTGAAGAGAGAGGATTTGTATCCATACGTTCCGGTACAGCATGTTACGGTAGCGCAAACGATAGGAAATATGGCTGCATTTGCCAAAGAATATGATTTGAATTATATGCAACTCAAAGACTTTAATCCATGGTTGCGGGATACGAAACTAACGGTTCGCACGGGAAAATCTTACCGGATAGCTATTCCCGACAAAAAAGATTTGTATTATAATCCCGA
>JAITNQ010000034.1 GCA_031290435.1 Candidatus Symbiothrix sp.
GTATCCAAACGACAACAACAATGTTTTTAATTCGCTGTATGTAAAATCTTTCGGATACGAAAGGAGCCGTATTGTCAATTTATCGTTTTTTGACATGAATAATCTTTTTTGCAAAGGTATAAGTTTTATTTTAAATTGCAACTAAATTTTAGTCGCAATTCTATTTTTCTGTTTTAATATTCTCCGCTTCATCCACCAATTCTGTACCTTAAATATAATACAACATCAAACTATTTCAACTTCTTAAAAAAATCATTCCCCTTGTCGTCAACCAAAATAAATGCAGGGAAGTCAAGCACTTCTATTTTCCAGATAGCTTCCATACCCAATTCGGGATAAGCCAGACATTCGATGCTTTTGATATTGTCCTGAGCGAGGATAGCTGCCGGACCGCCGATAGAACCCAGATAAAATCCACCGTGTTTTTGACAGGCATCGGTCACTTGTTGACTGCGATTGCCCTTTGCCAACATAATCATACTGCCTCCATGCGACTGAAACAAATCGACATACGAGTCCATGCGCCCTGCCGTGGTCGGTCCCATAGAACCGCAAGCCAAACCTTTCGGCGTTTTGGCCGGGCCGGCGTAATAAATCGGATGGTCTTTGATGTATTGTGGTAAATCTTCGCCTTTGTCCAACAGTTCTTTCAGTTTGGCATGGGCAATGTCGCGACCCACCACGATGGTTCCCGTCAACGACAAACGGGTGGCTACCGGATATTTGGTCAGGTCGGCAAGGATTTCTTTCATCGGGCGGTTCAGTTCGATTCCGACTACTTTGCCTTCGCCTGCTTTCCGGTATGCTTCAGGGATGTATTGCGCCGGATGTGTTTCTAATTTTTCTATCCAAACGCCGTCTTTGTTTATTTTCGCCTTGATATTCCGGTCGGCCGAACAGGAAACCGCCATCCCTACGGGACAAGAAGCGCCGTGTCGCGGCAAACGGACAATGCGGAGGTCGTGCGCCAAGTATTTCCCACCGAATTGAGCGCCCAAACCGATTGCTTGTGCCGCTTTCAGCATTTTTTCTTCCAATTCGACGTCGCGAAAAGCCTGACCTCCTTCATTGCCTTTCGTTGGAAGTTTATCGTAATACTTGGTAGAAGCCAATTTGACGGTTTTCAGGCAGACATCGGCCGATGTTCCCCCTATCACAAACGCAATGTGATAAGGCGGACAAGCAGCCGTCCCGAGGGATTTCATTTTCTCAATCAGGAATTTTTCCAGTGTTTCGGGATTCAATAAAGCCTTGGTTTCCTGATACAAATAAGTCTTATTGGCCGAACCGCCGCCCTTGGCTATGCAAAGGAATTTGTATTCAGACCCGTCAACCGATTGAATATCAATCTGAGCAGGCAGGTTAGTGCCCGAATTTTTCTCGGTGTACATATCCAAGGGAATGGTTTGGGAATAGCGCTGGTTTTCTTCTGTATATGTTTTGTAAACGCCTTTGGAGAGCGCTTCTTCGTCGCCGCCGCCTGTCCATATCTGTTGCCCTTTTTTGGCGATGATGGTGGCTGTTCCCGTATCTTGGCAGAACGGAAGGATGCCTTTCGAACTTACTTCTGCATTCCGTAACATAGTCAAAGCCACGAACTTGTCGTTTTCGCTCGCTTCCGGGTCAGACAATATTTTCGAAACTTGTTGCTGGTGTTGCGGGCGCAGGAAAAAAGCGCAATCGTGGAAACAGGCATTGACCAAACGGGTCAATGCTTCCGGTTCGACTTTCAGTATTTCGTGACCTTCGAACAAAGCGACCGAAACGCCTTCGTCGGTCAGTTTATAATACTCGGTATCGTCTTTCCCTACCGGAAAAGGATTTTGATACATAAAAAGAGGTGTTGCCATAATTATTTTTTTAAATATTTTAATATTTTAAATGATCCAATTCTGCGATAATCTCATCACCTAATGCTGTTTTTTCCCGGATATGTTGTAAAATTGCCGCAACAAAAGTGTTTTGTTCGAAAACGCCCCGCACTTGTTCGAAATCCATCCGTTGTTCATCATCGCTCCCGTCTGCGCCGAAACCGGTTTTAGCTGACAAAGAAAACTCTTTTTTGGCGTCTTCATACAGCATTTTGTCTAAACTTACTACCGCTTCTTTCCAGTCTTCAACAATACGGACGATATCATTGATGGTAATTGTTTCCGGTTTATAGCCGTAGTACGATTGGATTTTATCCCATGCCCAAGTCCATTCCAAGGAATAGTAGTTGCTGTGCATTTCTTCCAAAACGAAATTTATCTCCTTGAGTTTGTTTATTTTACCGGTTTCAATATCGTCCAAGAGTTGATCAATCATTCCTTTGGGCGCAATCAGACCGGCTATATCCAACCATTCTCCCAAACCATCCCGGGTATCGGGTGCAAGGCGTTTCTTTATCTCGTTCAAACCGGCGTATTTCCGGCCTTTCAACCTTGAAATAAGCGAGTTTCCCAAAAATTTCCGGATGGCTATGTTGTACAAATCAATCCCTCTTTTCAGCGAAGTGTTCTTTATCATACAACTGTGATAGGTATAATATTCGGAAGTGTAACCGCAGGATTTCTGTAGTCTCTGCAAAATAGTTACAGCCCGGAACATTTTTTGGATAGTGTAAGGACTCAGCAAATTAAAATTGATCTGATCTAATTTCTTCGGGTCTTTTCTTTTGTCTCTTTTCGGAAATTTTTGCGCATCACGAATGGTTCCTACACTTCTCAGATTAATCCCCGGAACGAGTACCGTTTCATCTTTGTTTTCTATCAGATAGGAGAAAGGCATATCCGAAGTGTCGGAGTTTCGATAATGTCGCCCCATAATTAACGAGAAAGCGCCGATTTTAGCCGGCCATAAAATATAGGAATCGCTGGTCGTTTTGCCACCCCTCTCGATAATTCCCTGATGGATAGGCCCCAGTTTGTACATGTGATTGCTTTGGTTGGAACCCGAACCGGCATTCATGAACGAGAACAAGCCGGCAATCAACAGCGTCGATTTATGATGGGTAACCGTATAAGGGCCTGCAAAAATGGCGCAGGCTTCTCCGTTTTCTCCCTGACAATTGCTGAAGAACAGGGAATCACCGGCCGAATAAGCATGTCCTAAGCGGCAGGCCTGTCCTACAAAACAGCGGGTCAACATGGCGCCGTCGTCTACATGCGAACCGGAACAAATGATAAAATCTTCTGCAATCACCCCATAACCGATATGTACCGGATCCTGCTCATTGCTGTTGATGCTCCCGTTTTCCAAACGGCGGGCGCCTTCAATATAGGCATTATTCCCGATTTTTACATTACGGATCAATCCACTGTTGATGATACGTACATTTTCACCGATTGTTCCGGTATCCGATGCATGTTTTTCCGCATAAAAGTGAATCATTCTGCGAAGACTTGCAATCAAGACCGGACGATGGCGGTAGAGCGCCAGAATATAAGCGACATGCGCCGTCAGTTTATCGTTAATCATCACTTCCCGACCACCGGTCTCGTTCAGGACGGCGGCCTCGACGCCATTGCCGAATGTCGATTTTTCATCCGTAAGCAAACGGTCGACATTCTGAATCAGGGTATTGTCGCCGATAACATAATTGGCTATGTAATTCTGAACATTCTCAATTAAAACATTATCGCCCAATTCGCAATTGTGAAGCGTGGCATTGTGTATTCCGGCCGGCTTTTTCAATCCGCCTTCGAAAGTAAATACCTTGTCCGATTTCCCTATCCTGATTCTCCCGGAAAAAGAGACCTTGCTGATGTTTTGGACTGAAAAGGTTTCATCTACCTCTACCAAATCCCAATCGGCCGCTTTACAATCCCTGGATTCCAAGGCGGCGATTTCTATTAAAGTTAATTTTCTAAATGGCATAAATCAAAAAGTTTCTTCATAGTTCTGATAAAGGAAGTCGTTGTAAGGAAAACGCTGAACATGAATTTCCTTTGCTTTGCGATACAACAACGCCCTTAATTCCTCTATGTTTTGTTTGTTTTTAGCTGAAATAAATACGCAATTTTCATGGAGTTTGTGCATCCATGTCTGTTTTAGTTCCTCGAAAGAAATATTTTCCTTGGACGGAGGCGTCAGGTCATCCGGTTCCTTTTCTATATAGGAGAAGGCATCGATTTTATTGAAAACGATGATGACCGGTTTTTCTTCTTTCGTGATGTCGTTCAGCGTCTGCGCCACCACCTCTATTTGTTCCTCGAAAGCAGGGTGGGAAATATCGACTACATGCAGCAATAAATCCGCTTCCCGCACCTCGTCTAAGGTTGATTTGAACGATTCAATCAGTTCGGTAGGCAATTTCCGGATAAAACCCACGGTATCCGTAAGGAGAAACGCGAGGTTATCTATTGTCACTTTCCGGACAGTGGTATCCAATGTGGCGAATAATTTATTTTCGGCAAAGACTTCCGACTTGCTCAACAGATTCATTAATGTCGATTTTCCGACATTTGTATAGCCCACCAAAGCCACACGAACCATCTTTCCGCGATTTTGCCGTTGATTGGATTTCTGCCGGTCGATTTCTTTCAAATCTTCTTTGAGCTTGGCAATTTTATTCAGGATAATCCGCCGGTCGGTTTCCAACTGTGTTTCACCCGGTCCGCGCATCCTGAGGCCTCCGCTACCGCTGCCGCTTTGCCGCTCAAGGTGTGTCCACAAACGTTTCAGACGGGGAAGCATATAATTGTACTGCGCCAGTTCTACCTGGGTTTTTGCGTGCGCCGTTTGGGCGCGGCCGGCAAAAATATCCAGAATCAGGCTGGTGCGGTCCATGATTTTCACTTTCAAAGTGGCTTCCAAATTCCTCAGTTGCTTGGGACTCAGTTCATCATCGAAGATAACCATGCCGATCTCATTTTCTTCATCTTCTGTAAAGGCTTTGATTTCCTGCAATTTACCCGAACCGACAAATGTAACGGAATGTGGCATCTCCAAACGTTGTGTAAACCGTTTGACAGCCATAATACCGGCGGTAGAAGCCAAAAAATCAAGTTCATCGAGGTACTCATTGACCTTCGCTTCGTTTTGTTCAGGCGTAATCAAACCTACAAGAACCGCCCGCTCTGTTTCCGTGTCTGTGATAATAAATTCTTTCATTTACTTAATTATTGAAGTACAAAGGTAATAAATTCCGGAAAATAATCGTACCTTTGTTTTTCAAATTCTATTTAGCAGGATAATCACATGAGACCAGTACGTTTATTTTTCTTGTTATTGAGTTTATTGCCTTGCCTTTCCGCATATACGCAAATCAGTCATGGCGGTATTCCCTATTTTCAGCGGCAGGGCTTGCTCAAAGCGGGAAGCGAGCCGTTTTTTTTTGAAATGCCCGCATTCGACTTAGATTCGGTATTGCGGGCAACCGAACCGGCAGGCGAACTCCGTAGCGCTTATCAGTTCGCTTACAAATTTTATACGGACATAGACCTGCGCAGGGACGCCGCTATCAGCCTGCTCCCCGATGGCACCAAAATCCGACGGATGGGTATCCGCTCCCAAGGCGCCTATTCCATCAACCTCTTGCTGAGGGATTTTGAAATTCCGGAAGGTGGGAAATTATTCGTATACAACACCGACTATTCTTATGTTATCGGCAGTTTCGATCATCGTAATAATTCTCCGGGGAAAATTTTACCTTTGCAGCCGGTAGCAGGAGAAGCCCTTATCGTGGAATATTCCGAACCGCCCGGTGTGGCTTTTGAAGGACATTTCAGGATTACGGAAGTCAACCATGACTACCTTGGTTTTTTCAGGTCGGAGCCGAAACCCGACAGTAACAGTGAGTACCGGTGTATGCCGGATGCGCTTTGCAGTCAGGTGAGTGAAGAAATGATACGCTCGACCGTATTGCTGATAATCAACGGGAATACCTCCTGCACCGGAACCATGGTCAACAATACCGCAGACGATGGAAGGCCCTACCTGCTGACTGCCGTCCACTGTTTGTGCTCGCCCACGGAATTTCCGCAAGAAATGGATTACTATATGGAAAAAGGAGGCAGCATTATCGCTTTTTTTAACTACGACCGGCCTGTTTGCGGCACAAAAATGAAAGGTACGGAAGAAATGTCCATGGCAATCGCCCGGCCTGTGGTTATCCTCGAAAAGAACGATGTCGCCTTGTTGGAATTTCAGGAAACGCCCCCCGATTATTATCAACCTTATTATGCCGGATGGAACAGGACGGCAACAGGAGGCGAAGCGCCTTATACCAACCTCCACCATCCTTGGTCGGCCGTAAAAAAGACCTCCCTGTCGGTCAATAATGTGGCTTTAGGAACAATAGGAAAACCTTTGGATAGCTATTTCCATCCGGACGCCCACTGGAACATCGCATGGACTACCGGTTCTACCTACGCCGGTTCTTCCGGTTCTCCGCTATTCGACAAGGAGCGCCTGCTTATAGGCGGATTGTCGGGCGGGAGTTCGGTCTGCAACAAAGAAGCGCCCGGAGGAGGAATCGACTACTTTTTCGCGCTGTTCAAGGCATGGGAAACCGACAATCCTGCCAATCAGTTGAAAACCTATCTGGACCCATTAAATAAGGATGTACAGACCTATCCGGGCTTAGACCCCAAGCTGTCCGACCCGATAATCCGCTTGGGCAATGCGCTTTATAATTCCGGTGATGAACTGATAACAAGCACATTGGATGCTCCTAATTCCGGATTCGTCTTTGGGAACAGCAACCTGAAAACGCTCGAATTTGCAGAAGAATTTACTGTAACAGACGCAGCGGCGATTTACGGCGCTTACTTATTTTTGCCGGAGATGCCGTTCGCCGATACAAACGGTATAGAAATCTCCGTTTATGCCGGAAATACAGGGCCTGAAACTTTACTTTATTCCACTCCTTTTATACCAAAATACCTTAATTATTCCACTTCTTCAGGTTTCCATACGGGTGATAAAGATTTGAATACAGTCCCGACCGAATCTTTTGTCGTCTTTAACGAGCCGGTGAATGTGAAAAAAAAGTTTTTTATATCCTATACAATCAAATCTTCGACAACAGCCGAATTCTGTGTTTATAACACAAAATTCGAAAACAATAACCGACCGAATACAGCTTGGTTAAAAGAAGACACAAAAAATTGGATTCCTGCCGATGCCTATAGTTACAAGCCTATGAAAACGGCGCTATCAATTCAGACATTGATCCGGAATATGAGCAGCGACAGCATAATTGATACTTCTACGAAAAAATATCCTTTCTATTTTGACCGTTCCACCGGCGTTTTGACTTTGTGGAACAACGAAAACGAAACAGGATGGATAGAAATCTATTCGATTAGCGGTCAAATCATGGAGAAATTTCACTTTAGTACTGGGCCATCGTCCTTTACCCTTGCAAAAAGAACCAAAGGAACAGTGGAAATTGTGAAAATAAACAGCGCTAAATCTTCTCATGCAGCAAAAATTATTTATTAAAAATTATTTATTTTTGCTTTTATCTTTTGAGTTTCTACTTTTTGTTGTATATTTGCACTTGAATAGAAGCACATAATTATTAATTATCAAAATTTTTCATTCACATGATGAACAAAAGGATTCTCTTGCCTGCTATCGTTTTTGTTGTTCTTGCAGGTCTTTTTTCGGCCTGTTCTACAGGACTTAAACCATTGGCAGCTAATTACATTAAAGCAGAGCCGCAACCATTGGAATTAGTAGCGGGAAAAGTACCTGTGACCATCAATGCTACTTTTCCTACCAAGTGGTTCAATAAAAAAGCTACGCTGGTAGTAACGCCTGTTCTCCGTTACGACGGAGGTGAAGCTTGGGGTACCTCATATACCTATCAAGGAGAAAAAGTTGCAGGAAACGGACGAGTGATTCCGCAAGCAACGGGAGCGAATGTAACTTTGACATCTAACTTTGATTATATTCCAGAGATGCAAAGTTCGGAGCTTTATCTGACTTTCACCGCAAAAGTAGGAAACAAAGAAGTGCCGCTTCCTGAAATTAAAATAGGAGATGGCGTTTTGGCAACTGCAGCGCTATTAAATGCCGCCTCAGAAACGCCTGCAACCGCGCCCGATAAATTCCAACGGATTATCAAAGACGCTTACAATTCCGATATCATGTTCCTCATTCAACAAGCGGAACTTCGTAGCAGTGAATTGAAAAAAACCGAGTTGTCGGATTGGAAAAACACAGTCGTTAATGCGAATCAGGCTCCCAATCAGAAGGTAAATGTGGAAATCTCCGCTTACGCATCTCCTGACGGAGGTTTGGAACTGAACGAAAAATTAGCGGAAAAGCGTGAAACCAACACAGATAAATTCCTAAAACAAGAGTTAAAAAAAGCAAAAACGGAAGTTCCCGTTTCGGCGCATTATACTGCTCAGGACTGGGCCGGATTTAAAGAATTGGTCGAAAAATCCAATATTCAAGATAAAAATCTGATTTTGAGCGTACTTTCTATGTACACGGATTCAGAACAAAGAGAAAGAGAAATTAAAAATATATCTGCGGTATTTTCTGTGTTAGCCGATGAAATTCTGCCTCAATTGAGACGAGCCAGATTGACAGCCAATGTTGAAACTATCGGTAAGAGTGATAAAGAAATCAGCGCTTTGGCTACTTCAAATCCAAAATCGTTGACCGTAGAAGAACTGCTTTATGCCGGTTCCATAGCAACTACACAGGCAACGAAAGAAGCTATTTACAAAAGTATTACACAAATCTATCCGAATGATTATCGCGCTTTCAATAACTTGGGCACTTGCGAATTTCAGAACGGGAAAATAGCAGCTGCTGAGGCTAATTTTAATAAAGCCTTGTCTTTGTCCGAAAATGCGCCGGAGACCAATCTGAATTTAGGTTTGACTGCTTTGACAAAAAATGATATAACAAAAGCACAGCAATTCTTTGGTAAAGCAGCCGGTGTGAGCGAATTAAGCACTGCACAAGGTCTGATAGCCCTTACCAATGGAAATTATTCCCAAGCAGTTAGCACATTCGGAAGTACAGCAAGCAATAATGCAGCGTTGGCTCAACTTCTGACGAAAGACTACAGCAAGGCTTTGCTTACGCTGAACGCCGTAAAAAGTCCGGATGCCACAACATCTTACTTAAAAGCAATCGTCGCATCACGAACCAATAATTCGAATGATGTAGTAACGAATTTAAAAAAGGCCGTTCAATTAGATGCAACTCTTGCTAAAAAAGCGGCTACAGATTTAGAATTTGTAAAATATTTTACAAATGCAGATTTTATAAATGCAATTAAATAACTTCCAAACATACATAATACAGTTAACAAAAATGTTTTTACTAAATTAATTCTGAAAAGAGTGACTCGTGAGAGTCGCTCTTTTATTTAAGTACATTTAGCTCCGCTGATTTTCTATTTTATACCCATTTCTTTGAATAAACATTTGTGATGCAAAAATGCTGCTCGCATCAATAATAGGCTCAAATTAAAAAAACCAACTAACTTACTGTCATTATCCTTTTCAATAAGTGCATTTTTGTACGAAAACAGACTATTTTTTTAAAACGAACTATCAATAAATGACCCGATTTCTCTTGTATACAGGTATTAATGTGAGTATCTTTGTGTAGTGATTTGTTATATGCAGATTGTGAATATTAATGACTATTTCAGATAAATAATATAAAGAGTCAAATTAAAACAAGCATATTTTGCAACACAAAAAAAATGGTATTATCAACAATTTTAATACGTATATAGTTTAAGGTATGAAAAAAATTATCTTTTTATTTTTAGCACTACTTGTTTGTTGCATGTCGGATATTTATTCGCAAGTAACGATTGGTTCGCTGATAGAACCGGAAAAAGGAGCTTTACTCGAAGTGAAAAACAAAGCGGCAAATGCCGATAATGCTACTATTGATGGAACCGGAGGCGGCATTGCACTTCCCCGTGTAGTCTTGGAAGACAGGGAAACGCTGCAACCGTTTATTTCCATAACAGATCCGGATTGGTTAAGTGCAAGCGCAACTAAAATCAAAGAGCGTCATGCCGGTTTGACGGTATACAATATTAAGGAGTCTCCTTCCACAGAAACCAACCTCAACAAGATATTCCGGCAGGGTTTCTATAGCTGGAATGGAAAACAGTGGAAAGAAGCCGCATCCGGAAAAGAAGCCTTTTTCAACTTGCCGACGTTTTCTCTGCCGCTTGTATTGGGAGCCAATGCGCCCTTCGATTTGTATGAGGAAGTATACAAAAAACAGTTTACTTTGGTAAGCAGCCGTTTGTATGCACGTGAAGAACTGGATTTTGTTGTGACCTATTACGATGATAAAATTTTGGAAATTAGCGATTTGAAAGCAGACAACCTCGCCGGAAAGATGGCTTATTCGGTACTGGCAATGCCAAGTAATAGTCTGGTTCCTGAGATATTAATCAATGTTGTGTTGGTTGTAAAATGAATAACTGAATAATTGAGTAACTGAATAATTGAATAATTGAGTAACTGAATAATTGAGTAATTGAATAATAAATAATAAAAATAATAATGAAATATATGAAAAATTTAAATGTAAGACAAAGTGTAAAAATAATTATCTTGTTGGTGATTGTTGTTTTCGGAAGTGTAAATATGAAGGCCCAGGTGACTATAGGATTGGCAAATAGCATTCCGATGAAAGGTGCATTATTGGAACTCAAGACGAAAGATGCTCCTGTCACTATCAGTGGTGTAATAGACCCCAATAATGCTACGGTTGATGAATTCGGCGGCGGATTGGGATTACCCCGTGTAATCTTGGAAGACAGGGAAACACTGCAACCGTTTGTTCTCACAACAGATCCGGATTGGGTAAATGCAAGCGCAAGTAAAATCAAGGAGCATCATGCCGGTTTGACGGTGTATAACCTGACCGACAATGCTGCCAAAAAACTACATCAAGGTATTTATATATGGGATGGTTCCAAATGGTCGATGACGGGCGGAAAACGTCTTTTTTACCTGCCTGCGTTCAATATCGACGTAGATATTGCAGGGGTGAATCCCCGTCAGCATGACCTCTATGCAGAATATGAAAAACAGTTCAACAAAGCAACTACCGGTTCACAGTTTATAAGCAGTAACCCCGCGCTGACGGAAATTTCATCGTTGGAAAACGGACATTTATACACACGGGACGAATTGGACTACGTAATTACTTATTTCGACGATACGGTGATGACAATTACCTCTGTTACCGACGGGATAATGGTATATGACATAGATAGTTATAATTTCACGGAGAAAACATTTGTCAACGTAGTGCTCGTTGTGAAATAAATTCGTGAAAATTCCAAATAAATTTATATTAAAAATCATGCAAAGTAATCGGTTAACCATCCGAATACTCGTGTTCACTAAATAATTAACCCTTAACCCCCTGCCTTACAGTCACCTTAAAAGGAGCTGAGGCAAAAAGTCTGTCATTGTTGGTTCGACCGCGATGACAGACTTCTTTTTTTATTGCTTTTTTTATTGCATTTTTAAAATAGATTTGTTTACCTTTGTGGTATCAATCAATGATTGAGACAATGATAAACACATCAGTATATGAAAACAGTATTGTATAAAGCCGGTACGAGAGGCCACAAAAATCACGGTTGGTTAGATACGCACCACACATTTAGTTTTGCGGGTTATTATAATCCGGAGCGGATGCATTTCGGAGCGCTCCGCGTTTTTAACGATGATATAGTAACCGCAGGTGAAGGTTTCGGAACGCATCCCCATGATAATATGGAGATTATTTCCATTCCGTTATACGGCGATCTGGAACACAAAGACAGTATGGGAAACGGGAGTGTAATCCGGTCGGGTGAAGTTCAGGTTATGAGCGCCGGTACAGGAGTAACTCACAGTGAGTTTAATGCCAATGCGAGCGAAGACCTCAATTTTTTTCAAATTTGGGTTTTTCCGAATAAGAAAAATGTGCCTCCGCGCTATGGGCAACAAAAATTCGATTTTTTCAATACAAGAAACGAACTGATTCAGATTGTATCGCCAAGTCCGGATGATGCAGGGCTTTGGATTTATCAGGATGCATGGTTCAACACGGGACTGTTTGATAAAGATTATTCATTTGACTATCCGCTGAAAAAAGACAGGAATGGTTTGTATGCCATGGTTATCGAAGGCCGGTTTGAGGTGGAGGGTCAAATCCTCTCACGTCGTGACGGCATAGGATTGTGGGATACGGATGCAGTTAAAATAAAAGCATTGTCGGATGATGCCCGCATTTTACTGATAGAGGTTCCTATCTGACTGCACCCTTTGTAGCAAGCGCTTCCTGAATATAATTAATCTTATCGTAAAATTTTATTTTCTATTTCAGCCTGATACTCTATTTCTATCTACTTAATATTTAATGTATAAAATACAATAAGCTAAAATTACTTATTGTATTTTATATGATATTTAATAATTTGTTTTACAATATTTTATGAAAAAAAATATCGTGAAATAATTTTTTTTGAATAATAAATGATTATATTTGCAGTCTAATACCGTAAAAAATTTAGAAAAGGAGGAAAATTATGTATTCGACTTTCATGAAGACATACGTTTCAGTTGATTGTGTCGTATTCGGGTTTAATAAAAATCAGTTATATGTCCTTTTGGTGGAGCGAAATACGCTACATCCGGAAAAAAAAGAGCTTAAATTGCCCGGCAGTCTGATATATCAGTCGGAAGATGCCGACGAAGCCGCGAGCCGTGTTTTGTATGAATTGACCGGCATTCGCAAAATGACCTTGAAACAGTTTAAATCTTTTACTTCACCTCGCCGCACTGCTGATAAAGATGATCTCAAATGGCTTGAATATGCCTATCATAATAAAATTGATCGCTTAATAACGATTGCTTACCTTTCTTTGGGCAAAATTACCCACAGATTGAATCTTGTAGCCAAATACAAAACTGCCGAATGGTGTCCGATTGATCAATTACCGAAAATGCCTTTCGACCATAATCAAATTGTAGAAGAGTCATTGACGGAAATCCGTAATTGGGTGGAAAATGATCCGATAATTTTGTTTGAACTACTTCCGACTAAATTTACGGCAACAGAATTAAGGCTTTTGTATCAAGCTATTTACAACAGAAAATACGATCCGCGGAATTTTCATAAAAAATTGATGCAAATGGATTATATTCTGCCTTTAGATGAGTATCAGGTAAATGTAAGTCATAGAGCGGCAAGATATTATAAATTTGACAGGGTTGCTTATAATAAACACAAAGCGGGAATTTGAGTGAATAGTGAATAATGAATAATGATTTTAAATAGAATAAGTTATGTATTTATTAGGTTATGATATAGGAAGTTCTTCCGTAAAGGCCTGTTTGGTAGAGGCAGAATCAGGGAAAATTGCAGCGCAGGATTTTTTCCCGAAAGTAGAAATGCAGATTATCGCAGAAAAATCCGGGTGGGCGGAACAACATCCCGATTCTTGGTGGGCAAATCTCAAATTAGCCCATGAATCGGTTATGAAACAGTCGGGTGTGGCTGCTGAAGAAATTAAGGCTATTGGTATTTCCTGGCAAATGCACGGCTTGGTCTTGATAGACAAATACAAGAAAGTCTTGCGACCGGCGATTATATGGTGTGATAGCCGTGCGGTTCCTTACGGGGAAAAAGCATTTGAAGTCATTGGAAAAGAACATTGTCTTTCTCACCTTTTGAATTCACCGGGCAATTTTACCGCTGCCAAATTAGCCTGGGTAAAGGAAAATGAACCACAGGTATATGCAAAAATCGACAAGTTCATGTTACCGGGCGATTATATTGCCATGAAACTGACGGATGAGATAGGCGTTACGGTGGAAGGTCTCTCAGAAGGTATCTTCTGGGATTTCAAAGCGAATCGTTTGTCGGAAGATATAATGGATTACTTCGGATTCGAACGGAGTTTTGTCCCTGAAATGAAGCCGGTGTTTGGCGTTCAAGGTTTGGTTTCCGCTCAAGTAGCAGCCGAATTAGGTTTGAAAGCAGGTACACCTGTTTGTTACAGGGCAGGCGACCAACCCAACAACGCGCTTTCGTTGAATGTTTTTAATCCGGGTGAAATTGCTTCTACCGCAGGCACTTCAGGAGTGGTTTACGGTGTGCTCGGACAAGTCAATTACGACCATTTATCGCGTGTAAATACGTTTGCCCATGTCAACCATTCGGCGGAACAAACGCGTTTGGGTGTTTTGTTGTGCATTAACGGTACCGGTATATTGAATTCATGGATAAAGAAAAATGTCGCCCCGACCGGGATTTCTTATAATGATATGAACAGTTTGGCTTCCCAATCGCCGATTGGCAGCAAAGGATTATCAATTGTTCCTTTCGGAAACGGCGCTGAGCGAATATTGGAAAACAAGGAGATTGGTTGTTCGTTTCACGGAATTAATTTTAATATTCATAATCAATCCGATATCATGCGGGCTGCCCAGGAAGGCATCGTCTTTTCTTTCCAATATGGTATGGAAATCATGGCGGAGATGGGCATGGATATTCATCTCATCAAGGCCGGAAATGCCAATATGTTTCTGAGTCCGGTTTTTCGTCGGACACTGGCAGGCGTAAGCGGAGCGAGCATTGAACTCTACGATACCGATGGAGCGGCCGGAGCGGCCAGAGGAGCCGGAATAGGAGCCGGAATTTATGCTTCCAATAAAGAAGCATTTGCCAATCTTGAAAAATTAGCGGTGATAGAGCCGGATGTTTCGGAAAAGGAAGCCTATCTGGAAGCCTATTCGCGATGGAAAAATTTTATTAACAAGAGTATATGATAAAAAACGATAAATAAATTAATAACCGGTTGTACGTAAAAATGCAACCAAAAAAAATGAAATGATTATGGCAATTTTATTAGGTAACAAAGAATTTTTCCCCGGAATCGGAGAAATCAAATTTGAAGGAAAAGAGAGCAAAAATCCGCTGGCTTTCCACTGGTATGACGAAAATAAACCGGTCTTGGGAAAAACCTTGAAAGACTGGCTTCGTTTCTCTATGGCGTATTGGCATACCTTGTGTGCCGATGGTGGCGACCCGTTTGGTCCGGGGACTAAAAAATTCCCATGGGGTGCAGGTTCTGATGCTGTCAGCCGTGCAAAATATAAAATGGACGCCGCCTTTGAGTTTATGACGAAGACCGGCATTCCTTTCTATTGTTTCCACGATGTGGATTTGGTGGAAGAAGGCAATTCTTTTGCGGAATACGAAAGCAATCTGGCGAAAATCGTGGAATATGCCAAGGAAAAACAAACGGCTTCGGGCGTTAAACTGCTTTGGGGTACGGCAAATGTCTTCAGCAATCCGCGTTACATGAACGGTGCGGCTACCAATCCGAATTTCGCATCGGTAGCCTGGGCAGGCGCACAAGTCAAGAATGCCATTGATGCTACCATTGCTTTGGGCGGTTCAAATTATGTGTTCTGGGGTGGCCGCGAAGGCTATTTTAGTCTGTTGAATACCAATATGAAACGCGAAAAAGACCATTTGGCGCAGATGTTGACCATCGCTCGCGACTATGGTCGCAAACAAGGTTTCAAGGGAACTTTCCTGATTGAACCAAAACCGATGGAACCAACTAAACACCAGTATGATGTAGATACGGAAACCGTTATCGGATTCCTGCGTCACTATGGTTTGGATAAAGATTTCAAGGTTAATATTGAGGTCAATCATGCAACTTTGGCGGGACATACTTTCGAACATGAATTGCAAGCGGCTGTCGATGCCGGTTTGTTGGGGTCGATTGATGCCAATCGCGGAGACTATCAGAACGGTTGGGATACCGACCAGTTCCCGATTGACATTTATGAACTGACGCAAGCATGGTTGGTAATTCTCGAAGCCGGAGGTCTTGGCAAGGGAGGCACAAACTTCGATGCCAAAACCCGCAGGAGTTCGACCGATTTGGAAGATATTTTCATTGCTCATATTTCGGGAATGGATACTTTTGCACGTGCATTAATTACAGCTGCTGAGGTACTTGAAAAATCGGATTACAAAAAATTGCGCGCCGCCCGCTATGCGTCTTTTGATTCCGGCGACGGTAAGGCTTTTGAAGACGGCAAACTAAGCCTTGAAGACTTGCGTGCTATCGCAGCCAAGAGCGGAGAACCGGCTCAAATCAGCGGAAAGCAAGAATTGTATGAAGCAATAATCAATATGTACATCTGAACCGGTTAAGAATTATGAATTATGAATCATGAGTAAAGGATATAATTCCACCTACGTTTTAGGTATTACGCTGGTGGCCACCATCGGAGGATTACTTTTCGGCTATGATACGGCTGTGATTTCCGGCG
>JAITNQ010000110.1 GCA_031290435.1 Candidatus Symbiothrix sp.
TTCGCCCGTCTGCCTGTGCTGCATCGTAACATTCAGGTCTTCACCTATATACCGAATTATTGGGACGGGGTCTTCCATCCAGGGCCCGAACTCGTCGCAGTCGATTTCTATTTCAATGCTGTGGTGGGCGTTGAACTTCTGGATCAAATGCATCCGTGCGAAGTGGACTTGTTTACCGGCTATTCTTATCTCCGTTTCGACTAAATTTAATGCTGCCATAATTATTGTGAAATTATTTTCTCCAAAATTACATATATTTTTTTGAATTGCAACTTTTTTTGAAAAAAAAATGTGTTTTGATAAAAAAAAACGATAGGTAAGGGTTGTTTTTGTATTTTTCTGCAATATAGATGCGATTTTATCGTCATTTCAGCGGCTGCACAAAAGACATTTCCGCCTCATATTCTCCGGTCAGATAATCCACCTTTCCGAAAACGACCAATTCCGTATCTGTTGTTTCAAACAGCGTCCGGATATAATTTTTCAAACCGGCGGTATTGTTTTCTTCGCTCACAAAACAAATGGTTTCCCCTTGTATCTTGTGCCGTATGGCAATTTCTCCCAGCATGATATTGGGTAAAGTATAGACAAAAACAGAGGGGCTTGGGAAATAAGGGTCTTTTCCGGCAATGGATTGCCGGTGTTTTATATCGGAATCAAGCGAAGACACGGAATTACAGCATACCAGCGCGATTTTTTCCTTATCTCGTTTGTCGAAATCCGGAATATCTTTTAGCAGATATTCGAAAGTGATAAATGCCAATTTGCATAAATCGTCCATTTTATAAAATTTCGGATAGTCGATGTTCAGGTTTTTGTAAGCGGATTTGATGAAATCGTGGAAAGCCAAGTCTTTTCCGGTCTCAAAAACGGGCGTTTCATTCCGGCGTATTTGGTTTGCACCGACCGTATAAACTACTGGTGCATAGCTTATTGCGGGCGAAGAGCCGGTGAACGGGAGGCAGGCGGGATTGGAATCAGGTTTGTCTGTGACAACTAAAGCGCTATTGAATCCGCCGAATCCGGAAGCTGTTTTGATAAAAGTATGCAGTTCCGTTTTCCGGTGTCCGGATATGACATTCAGGGGTTCGGACGTCCCCGGCATTTCGAAGCCTAAGGTGGCGTAGCACATTTGGTTTCGCAACGATTCGAGGCAGACAATGGTTTCGATAAGACCGGAAGCCCCCAAGGTATGTCCGAAATAGGCTTTCAGGCTGTTGACAGGCACATTAGAAAGTCCGGAAAGTTTCAGCGCTTTCGATTCCATTTCGTCGTTGTAGACGGTGGCAGTCCCATGCAGGTTGATAAAATCAATGTCCCGGCGGTCGATGCCGGTAAATTTCAGGGCGTTTTCGATAGACAAGCTCAGACCATTGCCGGTGCGTGAAGGGCCTGAAATATGATTGGCGTCATTGGTGGTCGCTCCACCCAGCAGTCTTAGTTCTTTTTTCCCGGCAAGTCGTTCCCGTTTATTGGTCAGCAGGATACTGCCTGCACCTTCGCCAATGGACAGTCCGTCTCTTGCCTTGTCGTAAGGACGGCAGGGATGCGGACTTATTGATTTGAACGACTGAAAACCGGATACGGTGAAAGCCGTGACAAAATCAATTCCGGTCACGATAATATTTTCATAACGTCCGGTTTGCAAGAAACGGCAGGCGGTAATCAGCGCCGTTACGCCCGACACACAAGCGTTTGAAATGACCAAAGCTCTGTTTTTCATCCGGAAATAGGCGGCGATTCTGTCGGCCGTGTAAGCCGGATAAGTCTCTTTCTCCGGAGGAATATTGCCGCTCAAGCCGGCAATATGGCCTTTGGTTGTAGACAAAATAAGCAGGTCTTCCGCTCCCTGCAAGTCAATATCCGTACCTTGGATGGTAAAGAGAATAGACAGAATAGCTGTCGCTTCGGTAAGATTGTATTCCGTCAGACCGTACCGGCTTATCAGCGAATGTAATTTAGCATAATCGAATCGCGCAGCCTGAAAAGGGTCGGGGTAGATTGAAGGGTCGTTCGATAAGGCAATTCCCGTTTTTGACGCCAGGATGGAAGCCCTGTTTTCGGCTGTGGTAAAACCCAGCGAACTCATGATATTGTCCGAAACGACAAAAACGGATTTCATCGTATGCCCCATTTTTTCTGCCAATTCAGGTAAAAATCCGGATTTTGCAAGACCAAGCGGTTGGTCTCATCCAAAAATACCTGAATGGTGGAAGCGATAATAATTTCTTCTCCCTGTTCGTCGTAAATGATGTAATCGAACAGGATTTTGGCGGCTTCGGTAGGGATAAACCGGGTTTCGACGATAATCGTATCTCCGAAAGTAACCGGTTTTTTGTACGCAATCTGCAAATCGACAATGGGTGTTTTGTAACCGGCGCGATAGCTATCCAAATAGCTGATACCGTAATGGATACCGAAGGCTTCCCGGCCGTCTTCAAGGTATTTCACATAACTGCCGTGCCAGGCTATATTCATAGCGTCTACTTCACTGAAACGGATTTTACAACTCGTCCGGTGGATCAAGGCGGGATTTGCGGTTTTCTTTTTCATGACTTGTTCGCTAAAAATATTTTCATTTCACAAACGGCAATAAGGGTCTCACCTGCGGTTACTTCGGCTGAAACCAAAGTTATATCGAATACTTCCGAAAGGATGTCGATTGTAGTGAATAATTGCTGTCCGACTCGCGGCAAATCGTAGATTTTCATTTTCCTGACAGCGCCGATATAACCGACCGGAACCGGCATATTTTGCTGTTTACACAAATAGCCTACCCGCAAGGAGCAGGATTGTGCAATGTGCTCTATAATACCCGATTCATTCAGCAAACCGTTTTCGACCAAGAGATTATTTTCCCCGATAGTCAGACCCGAAAACGACCGGCTTCCTTCAATGCCGTAAAAAGCATCGACCATGACAAGCGGTTCGCGTTGGGGAATAAACTCCTTGACGGCTTCCCCCGCTACCAAAACCTGTCCCGTTTTTTGTTCGAAAATGCTGTTATTTTTTCCAGAAATCATAATAATTGAACCATTGTTCAGGATATGCCTGTACGATTTTTTCCAGCGAAATTACATATAAATTTAATAAATCAAGGCAAAATTGCCTGTTTTTTTTGTTTTTATCCACATTTGCCATCGTAAACCGAAATTTATATTTCATTCCTTTTTCACGCATCGAATAATAAAAAACGACCGGGACGTCGAAGCGAGCTGCCAAAAGGAAAGGTCCCAAAGGAAACCGGGCGGGTTTTCCCATAAAATTGACGCTTACGGTCGATTTGTCACCGACAAACCGGTCGCCTTGAAAACAGACGTATTCTCCCTTTTCCAAAGCAGCTTTAATTTGGTAGATATGTGTAAAATCCGTTTCGGATATGGAAATTACTTTGTGTGAAACCGGATTCAGGTTTTTGTCCAGGACTGTTTTTATTTTCTGATATTCGGCGTCGAACATGACAATATTTATTTTTTTTGCATACTCGCCGAAGAAATTTCCGCCTATTTCCCAATTGCCGGCATGCGCCCCAATAAGGATTACGCCGTGTGAATGGTCTAAAAGGTCAAGAAAGGCCGGATAGTTTTCAAATTCATAGCTGTACTTTTGCGCATGGCCCGAACGCACAGCGATTTTATCAATGAGTATCTGTCCAAACCGGTAATAACCAAGATACAACATCCGGACGGATTTGAAAAAACCAAAACCCTGAATCGTCCGGAAATATTTCCAATTGGATTGGGTAGCCTTGGGGGCAAAAGGGATGAAATGAACAACGACAAGGCTCAGAAACAGGTAAGCGAACCGGATACCCAAACGGTTGATGAGGCAAATAAAAAAACGGTAGCCGAAATAGCCACCCCTGGATTTTCCTCCCCATGCGGGTTTATCCGTTTTCTCTTTCTTGTATTTTTTTGAAAATAAATTCATAAAAGTCATGGAAAGTAATCATTTCCACAAAATCTTCCGCTTTCATCTTGTATCCGAAATTATTTTCGATTAAAACGACCATATCCACCAAATCCAGACTGTCTAATTCCAAAGTTTCCATCAGTGGCTTATCCGGCTCGATGATGCTTTCGTCGATTTCAAATTCATCCGCCAGCACAGCGTTGATTTTAGAAATAATTATTTTTTTATCCATATTGTATATTTTACATTAACTATTTTGCTGTTTTTTTGACTATCAGGCTCGAATTGGTTCCACCGAAACCGAACGAATTAGACAGGAAGACGTCGAACCGGGTGTCGATTCGCTGCGAAGGAATATTCAGCAGGACGGTATCTTCATCGGGCGTTTCGAAATTCAGGTTGGGCGCAATAAAATCGTTTTGCATCATCAAGACGGAGTAGACGATTTCACTGGCTCCCGCCATCCACATCTCATGACCGGTCATTCCTTTGGTCGATGCTACGTAAGTCTTTTGCGTAGTGCCGAACACATTGGCAATCGCTCTCGCTTCCTTCGCGTCGCCGATCTTAGTGGAGGTAGCATGAGCATTCAGGTAAGGGATGTCGCCGGTTTTCATTCCGGACTGTTTCAATGCCATCTCCAACGAACTTTGCGGACCGGAGATATTCGGATTGGAGATGTGGTCGCCATTGGATGAGAATCCATAACCGATCAGTTCACCCAAAATGGGAGCATTTCTTCTGACGGCGCTTTCATAACTTTCTATGACAACTGTTGCAGCGCCCCCGCTTGGAACCAAACCGTCTCTGTCCCTGTCGAAAGGGCGAGAGGCTTTGGAAGGATCATTCTCACGCGTCGAAAAAGCGCCTATTCCATCAAAACTACCTACAGCATAAGCATTTATTTCTTGCGTTCCTCCGCAAACTACAATATCCTGATAACCGTGTCGAATCAACAACATGCCCAAGCCTATCGCATGCGAGCCACTGGCGCAAGCTCCTGAAACGGTCAGATTGATGCCTTTCAACCTGAATATCACAGATAAATTCATGGAAACCGTCGAATTCATTGACTTAAAGACAGAACCCGAACCTACTAAAGTCGTATCCCGCTTGGCTCGGATGGTATCGACCGACTGTATGATGGCCTCGGCCGTACTATCGTTGCCATAGAGTATGCCTACCGAATTATTTTCCATGAAGTCCATATCCAACCGGGCTTGCCTGAGCGCTTCGTCGGTTGCAACAAAGGCAAAAGCAGCCTCCTCAGGAAGTGTGGTTCTTTGTTTCCTGTCTAAACGGGATTTCAGGTCGGGAACATCAAGTAAACCGGTCAAAGATGAGCGAAACCCCATTTCTTTTCTTTTCATATCCAAGCCGATGCCGGATTTTCCTTCGTATAAGGATCGTAAAACTTCAGCTTGATTCTTACCGATACAGGAATAAATCCCCATTCCGGAAATGACAACTCTTCTCATCAATACTTTATCGTTTTTTTACAAAGGCACAAAGGTATTAAAAAAATCGGAAACTATTTTAAAACCCGGCCTGATTTTT
>JAITNQ010000128.1 GCA_031290435.1 Candidatus Symbiothrix sp.
CAATATGATATTGTTTGCCGTCAGTTGGATAGTTTCCGGCGCTGTTATTAGGATATTTTTCCCTTTTGTATCCAACTGTATCTCATTGCCGTTTATATCCCGGACGGTTATACCCCAACCAACTGTGTTGGTTAAACGCTTGTTGGAGTTTCAGATGGGCAAAATGAACTTTTTTCCCTGAAACACAGACGGTTGTCACTACAAGATTTAAGTCTGCCATAATGATATAATTTATTTTTTAGTTAGTTGTTTTAGTAATGAAAAAATATGTTTAACGATGCAATATTACTTATTTTTTTTGAATAATACAAATATTTTTCAAAAAAAATAAAAAAAATCAGCCGGAAAATTGTCTTACCAATTTCAAAAACCGTGTCAATTGTGTTTCTGAGTGAGCGCTCGACAGGAAATTGGCCTCGAATTGTGAAGGGGATATATAAAAATGATTGGCCAGCATATAGTTAAAAAACCGGCTGAATCGTTTCGGATCGGCTCGTTTTGCATCGGCAAACGTGTTCACTTCTTCTGCTGTGAAGAAAAGTGTAAACAGACTTCCTGCGTGATTCAGTCTGATTTTTTTGCCGGCAATTGCTTCCGTCAGCGCTGCGAAGAAGTTGACAGCGGTCTTTTCCAAGTCTTCATAGTATCCGGGTTGATTCAGGATTTGCAGGGTTTCGATGCCGGCGCTCATCGCGATGGGATTTCCCGACAAAGTTCCGGCCTGGTAAACCGGGCCGTCCGGCGCCAACAGCGACATAATATCGGATCGTCCGCCAAAAGCGGCTGCCGGAAACCCGCCGCCGATTATTTTACCCAAAGTGGTTAAATCGGGTTTCAGACCGAAACGCTTTTGTGCGCCTCCGGCCGACAGGCGGAAACCGGTGATGACTTCGTCAAAAATAAGCAGCGATTTGTATTGCGTGGTAATGTTCCGCAAATGTTCAAGAAAACCGGCTTGCGGCAAAACGACGCCCATATTGGCGGGAACCGGTTCTACGATAACGGCGGCAATCGCTTCGCCTTTTTCCGCAAACAAGCTGTTTACGGCTTCCGTGTCATTGAAAGGGAGGCTCACCGTATATGCGGCAAAAGCGTCTGGAACGCCGACGGATGAAGACCCGCTCAATCCGGCTACTCCCGAACCGGCCGAAACCAACAGGTGGTCGGCATGACCGTGGTAGCATCCATCGAATTTGACAATGATATTGCGCCGGGTAAAACCACGCGCCAAACGGACGGCAGACATGACCGCTTCCGTTCCGGAATTGACGAAACGCACCTTCTCTACGCCGGGAAAAGATTGGTTGACCAACTTGGCCAGACCGGTTTCTCCAAGCGAAGGAATGCCGTAGCTTGTCCCCTGGGAAACGGCTTTCCGGATGGCTTTATTGACCTGAGGATGAGCATATCCGAGTATGAATACGCCCCATGAAAGGCAAAAATCGGTATACCGGTTTCCGTCGATATCGGTCAGCGTAGTTCCCTTGGCTTTTTGAATAAACAGCGGCGTTTCTCCGACGCTTCGCAATGCCCTGACCGGACTGTTTACACCTCCGGGAATGTAACGCACGGCTTCTTCGTACGCTTTGATGGATTTGGGTCTGTTCATGCCTGCAATTTGTATTTTGTGTAGTTATACCATTCGCCGAATTTATGGAGTTCTGCTTCGATAATTTGTTCGGCTTCTTTTATCTCGTTGTTTCGCAAGGATATATTGTTCCGGGCAAATTGTTCGATGTCTTCCAGATCGAACAGTCGGATGCCTTTCCGGCCGGATAGAGCCGGTTCCACATCGCGTGGAAAAGCCAAATCGAAAATGAGCATTTCTTTTTCGTCGGCAATGTCGTCGTCTTTGATAATCGTGTGAGGCGCGGAAGTGGCGCAGATAAGTACATCGGTAAATTCCAGCATCTCTTTTTTATTATCCATCCGGATGGCTGTTCCCTTGTATTTTTGGGCAAGCGTTTGGGCTTTTTCAAAATCCCGGTTGGACAGGAAGATATTGACGGCTTGCTTGTCTGTCAGGAATTTCAGTATGTCTTCCGTCAGTTTGTTGACGCCTATGATGCTGACAACTTTTTGTTTCAGGTTCACATTTTCTTTCTTCAGGATAGCAACTGTTACCTGACTGTGCGAAACGGCGCCTTCCGAAATTCTGGTTTCCGTGCGCACCCGTTTGCCTGTATGCATGGCGGTTTGAAAAAGTTTGTGCAATTGGGGCGATAATTTATACTTTTCACAGGCTTCCAGATAAGCGTTTTTTAATTGTCCCTGGATAGCCCGTTCGCCGGTGATACCCGATTCCAATCCCGAAGCCACACGGTAGAGATGGCGGATAATATCGTTCGAAATAGCACCCTCGCCCCAGTATAGTTCTATCCGGTTGCAGGTTTTCAGCAAGACATGGGCTTGGTTATTGTCCGCGAAAAGCGTTCCGGCAAGTTTTTCCCTTTCTTCTATGGAAGCGTTGGCATTATTGATGAGTTTGCATTGTATCATTGTCTTGTCATTGTGTTATCATTGTGTTATCAGCATTTTATTCTCTGCCAGCAACCGGATTTGGTTGCGAATAGCAATGGATTGGCGAACATTTTCCGCATTGGAAGATACGGCGATGGTGACATTATCCTCTTTGTAAACGGCCGGTGACACAAAATCACAAAGGGCGGGATTATCACAAACAGAAGCCAATATGCCCCATTTTTCACAATCCGTTTTGATTTGCCGATTCAAGGCTTTATCGCCTGTGCAGATGTAAACCAGCAATGCACCGTCCAAATCGGCGGATTCGTATTTTTTCTTTACCAGTACAAAGGGTAAAGTGGTAAATCCTTCGTGGAAATGCGGGGAAACAACGGTGGCTTTATCCGTAAAACGACTCAGAATACCGGCCTTGTGAAAAGCCACCTTTCCTCCGCCGACAATCAGGATTTTTTTGTCTGTTATATCAATGGATATGGGTAAGAAAGTCTTTTGCATAATAGGTAATGATATGGTTTGCTCCCGCGCGTTTGATTGCTGTCAGGCTTTCGAAAAAAATTTGTTCTTCGTTGAAAAAGCCTTGCTTGGCGCCGTTTTTCAGCATCGAATATTCACCGGATACCTGATAGGCGACCAAGGGATAACCGGGAAACTGAACCGAAGCCCGGTGAATCATATCCAAATAGGCCAATGCCGGCTTGACCATAATCCAATCGGCGCCTTCTTCGATGTCGGCGCCTATTTCTTCCAGACCTTGGTCATGGGTGCGGTAATCCATCTGGTAGGTTTTTCGATTGCCAAAAGAAGGCGTAGAACCGGCTGCGTCCCTGAACGGCCCGTAAAAAGCCGAGGCGTATTTGGCCGAATAAGCCAGTATCCGGGCGTTCAGACCTGCTTTGTCCAAACGGTTCCGGATGGCTTCGACCTGTCCGTCCATCATTGCCGAAGGTGCTACAAAATCGGCTCCGGCCACAGCATGTTGGTAAGCCATTTCCGCCAATAAAGGCAGGGTGGCGTCGTTGTCTACATCCTGATGCTGCAATAAGCCGCAATGACCATGCGAGGTGTATTCGCACAGGCAAATATCCGTGAAGACGGTGATAGCGGGAAACTGCTGCTTGA
>JAITNQ010000080.1 GCA_031290435.1 Candidatus Symbiothrix sp.
TTTGTCTCGTATCGCAGGAATTTTGGGAAGAAATAGAGAAAAAGCGGAATAGCAACCAACATTTTTGTACACAGGAAAAGCCCTGTAATCAAGGCAGCAAGATATTTATGCTTCGCCCAATAAGCCGGATAGTAAAATTGGGAGGCTAAGAATACAAATAATAACAACATATTGCATAGTAAATCGCTTCTGACGGCTATCTCCCACCAGAATGCTGGGGACAAGGCCAACAGGAGAACAAATCCGCCTATATTAATTCGCGTACGGCAATAAAATAAAAAGGTAAAAAAACAAATCAGGCAGAAAATTTGCCCGTAGCCGGTATCTCCCAGTAAATGAAAAGGAAAATGAAATAATTGCCAGACAGGGAAAGGAGAAGCGTAGCCTCCCATATGGGTAGGCGTCCCGTAGGGGAATTTTCCGTTTTTCAGGTTCTCACTCCAGAATGTCAACGCCGACCAGCGGTCTACTTCCACCGACCACCGATTGATATATAGCAACAGCAATACAGCAAGCAAAATGATAAAGCTTGCTAAGATAAGGAAAAAGAAATTTTTTTGCTGCAACCTCATTCTGGAGGTGAGTTTGTATATTCCACATACAACAAGCGGATATAAAACAATAAAATATACCGGTTTCATCTCATCAACCGGATTGTATTTTATGCAAAATACCACATTGACGAAAAAATAAATAACCCATGCTACAACAATATGCCAATTGCTGATTTGTTCGAAGAATAAATTTTTTTTCTGCATGTTACGCTGCATTATAAGGCAAATATAATATAATTTTTGCATCTAATATGCGTTATTATAATATTATGAGTAAAAAAATTGTTTTTGCCACCAATAACAAGCATAAATTGGAAGAAGTACGGGGTATATTAGGCGCTTCTGTTTCGGTATTGTCTTTGCAAGAAATCCGCTGTTTCGAGGATATTCCCGAAACGGCAGATACCTTGGAAGGGAATGCGCTTTTGAAAGCAAGCTATGTCAAGAAATATTACGGCTACGATTGTTTTGCCGATGATACCGGTTTGGAAATAAAAATTTTGAATAATGCTCCGGGCGTTTATTCGGCGCGTTATGCAGGCGAGGCAAAGGATTCGAAAGCCAACATGCGTAAGGCGCTTTCGGAGTTGGAAGGTAAATTAGACCGTTCTGCCCGTTTCCGGACAGTAATTGCCTTACTGATGGAGGGTAATGAATACTTGTTCGAAGGTACTGTCGAGGGAAATATAATCGAATCTCCGAGGGGAACTACAGGTTTTGGTTATGACCCGGTTTTTGTACCTTCCGGATATAACGAAACTTTTGCGGAATTGGGCATAGATATAAAAAATAAAATCAGTCATCGGGCTGAGGCCGTTAAAAAATTAAAAACTTTTTTAGATGAAAAATATTGGAAGTAAAATAGTCTTGTTTTTCTTTTTGTCGGGCGTAATATGCCAACTGAATACACAGGCGCAAACCGGCACTTGGAAAATCCGCCGGGCTTATCAAAACGCAACGATTGTCGCTGAAACTCCGCACTTGGTTTTTGCGGTTTACGATGGTTCCCTCCTTTCATACAATCCGGAAGATAAGGAGGTCAGAACCTATTCGAGTAAAGAAGGTTTGCATGATATTGATATACAATATATGGCTTACAGTCAGTCGGCAAATGCATTAGTCCTGCTATATACCAATGGTAATATTGATATTTTCATGAAAGAAGGCGATGTATATAACCTTTCCTTTATCAAAGACAATACTTTTATTCAAGATAAGACGGCATATAATCTCGAAATAATAGGTGATTATGCTTATATTTCAACTGCATTCGGAATTGTGGCGGTTGATGTCAAAAGAAAAGAAATAAAAGATACTTACAGGACAGGGGCGGAAACCAAATCTATTTGTCGGCAAGGTGATTACCTGTATGCGGCAACCGTGAACGGCATCAAAAAGGCGTCGGTTTCCGCCAACTTATTAGATAAGGATAATTGGAAAGATTATGATGAAACAGCCATGCCCGAATACCTCAGTGCTGTAACGAAATTATGCTATTTCAAAGATCGTTTGGTATTTATGCAGTGGGATCATGTCTATTACGTTGACCCAAACGGTGCGATTCGGGTACTGAATGACCACACAATACGGGATATAAAGGTATTGAATGCACAATTGGTTTTGTTGTCCGAAAACAAGACCCTCTATTTTTATTCCGATTTCGATAGGGAAATACCTATTGCAATGGATGCTTACGACATTGATTGCCTGAATAGCGCCAACCGGTACTGGCTGGCTTCCGGTAACCTTGGCGTAATGGGAATCACGAAACAAGCTGATGTTTCGGAATTTGATTTACATACCTCCGGCATTATTGTGGACAGTCCCAAGCGAAATGAAACATTCTTCCTGAAGTACACTGCAGGCAAACTATTGGTTGTAGGAGGGGGGCGCGAAGGTAACAGAAATAATACGGCAGGTACATTGATGGTCTTGGAAAACGGGAAATGGAATAATTTCGATGAAGATGCCATCAGCGAAAAAACAGGCTTGCCTTGTGAGGATTTCATGTCGGTTGAGGTAGACCCAGCTGATCCCGGTCATTATTTTGTGGCCAGTTGGGGTGAAGGTTTGTATGAATTTAAGGATAATGAGTTTGTAAATCTTTACAACCATACCAACAGCAGTTTACAGTTTCCGAACGAAATTACGTCCAATCAAGAACGCTATGTGCGGGTAGATGGCTTAATGTTTGACGGGAACAACAATCTTTATATGGTCAATGGTGGGGTTCCGAATGGCTTATCCGTATTTATCGACCAAAAAGAATGGAAAAGCCTATACAGTCAGCCCATGTCTTCTACCGACCCCAACAAGATTCTGATAAGTAGTGATAACAAAAAGTGGATGAATATTTTCCGTGGAAGCCGGGCAGGAATTGTTGTTCTCGACGATAAGAACACGATTGAAAATGATACCGACGATGCATATTATTCCGCAAGCCGCTTTGTCGACCAGCAAGGAAACGAAGTTGGCGCTACCGGATTTTATGACATGAAGGAAGACTTTAACGGACATATCTGGGTAGGAACCGATAATGGGCCTATTACTTTTTCTTCAGCCGAGCAAGTAGGTAGAGGCGAATGTTACAGACCGGTTTCCACCGACGTATACGGCGGAAACTTCTATCTGTTGGAAGGATTGAAAATCTCCTCTATCGCTATTGACGGAGGCAATCGCAAATGGGTAGGTACCGACGGCGACGGCGTTTTTGTTGTAGAACAGCCCAGCGTAGGTGCGAGTCAATACCAAGTCCGGAATTTCACCACTAAAAACAGTCACTTGATATCAGATAAAATTAACGCTATCGCCATAAACCAAGAAACAGGAGAAGTTTTTATTGCAACGGATAAGGGTTTGTGTTCGTATATGGGTGAAGCGATTGCCGGAAAAACAGATTATTCAAATGTGTATGCCGATCCGAATCCGGTACGTCCGGCAAGCGATAGTCAAGTAGTGATTACCGGCTTAATGCAAAACTCTACCGTTAAAATCACCGATATGACAGGGAATCTGATAAAAGAAGGCGTATCTTTAGGCGGCCGGTTTATATGGAATTGCACGAATCGCAACGGAGCTATTGTTAAAGCCGGCATCTATCTCGTTTTTGCCGCAACGCCCGATGGCAAGCAGGGAGTGGTTTCTAAAATAATGGTAATTAAATAAATGTTTGATTTGGCTATAAATTTTTATATACATCAATGGTTTGTTTGGCTATTTTATCCCAACTGTAATTTTCTATATCGTATTTGATTTTTAGCGGCTCTTTGTCAATCAATTGTTGAAGTTTGTCCGATAGCTCATTTTCGTTCCCTGTGGTAAAATAGGAATTTTCCGGAAGATTTAACGCGTTGTTTCCCGGAATATCACTGGCTAATATCGCTAAATTATAGCTCATTGCCTCCAGTAATACCATTGGAAATCCTTCGTTGTAGGAGGCATTAACAAAGAATGCCGCATTGGAGTAGAGTTGGGCCAAAGGTTCTCCATATACATAATTCACAAAAACTACTTTTTCGGCAGAACTATTTTTTTTCAACTGTTGAAAGTAGCGGTTTTCCGTTTCCACACCTCCGGCAATAACCAATTTGAAATCTTTATTTGCTATTTTATCAAAGGCGCTTAGCAGATAATCAAACCCTTTTTCCTGCGTTATTCGCCCAACTGTCAAAATGTATTTGTTTTTTTGTAAATCCCATGACGCCAAAAAATCTGTTTTATCCGTCATGAGGGGAATATTTACGCCATTAGGGATGTAACACGATTTTTGAAGAATATTTTGATCGTATTTTTGTCGTTGCATACTATTGACAAAAATAATGGCATCGGATGTTGTCAGCGCTATTTTTTCGCTTAATTTTAATAAGTTACGGGCAAAAAAACTCCATTTCTCATGTTCGTAATTTGCACTATGATAGGTTAAAACAATCTTTATCCCTCTTAGTTTTAGCAATGGAGAAAACAAAGCGGGTCCTATGTTGTGGATATGCACAATGTCCGGCCGTTGAAAAAAGGAATAGATGGTAGATAGCAAAGAATGAAATACGGTTTCTATTCCTTTTATTTTAGTAGACGGGAGGTCTATGAACCTTATGTTATTATATGTTTTTTCGGAATGAACATAGCATTTACGTCGAAAAATAACCATTTTGTACGCGGAAGACAAAAGCGGATACAAAGATTCACAATGTTTTTCTACTCCTCCTTGAATAAGCGGAAACCCCCTTGTTCCGAATACATTTATTTTCATGTGGTTTCCTTTCACCAGCAAATGTCTTTTCCTTGCGCGATTCTTATTTTATTTTTCAATATCCATCGGATAGGAATCCATGGTCTTCTTTTCATATCATGCCTTTCGGTTACGATAAAAGCGCAATTTCTATCACAAGTCTTTACTTTTTCTGCAATTTCTTTCGCTTTTTCCGAATTCATTATATTCTCATAGGTATCATCTTTGATATTCCCGATTATCCACTCATCCGACGAACCATTACAAGGGGTTACATTTCCCCATGGGTCAATGAAAAAGAAATCATTTAATGCACCGCAAGGAGGCCTGTAAGCGGCTTCTTCTCCTCTTAGACGGAGATGAATGCTTTTATTGAAAAAAGCGCGTCCATAATCTTTCAGTTTATTTTTCCATCCTCTCCGTTTGGAGGTAAGCAAGGCTTTTACAAACCGTTCATGCTGTTTTAATGCGTCTTCACTCACGATTACATTATCATCTTTATGGAAATACCATGAATTGTGTACTACCGAGTTTCCTAATTCCACATCTAATGCTACACATAAATCGTAAAGATGAAGAAGGTCTCCATAATTATCCGGAGATATAACGACAGAAAAGCCAATATTTTTACATTTGGTTTTCTTTAGTTCCAGCATCGTTCGGAGCGCATGGTCAAATCCATTTTTCATTCCTCGTTTCGAATCGTTTATAGTAGGTAAACCTTCCAAACTGACTCTTATGAGAATATTGGGATATTTATTGGCTAACTCGACAATTTTTTCTGTGTGATACCCATTTGTACTAAGCTCCAACAGGGATGATTTCGGATACAGTACCCTGAAAATGTCATCAAGGTCTTTTCTTATCGTAGCCTCGCCTCCTGTTATATTGATGCGTAATCCTTTCGGAAGTTTTTCATAATAGGTATAATCAATTTCTTCTTCCGGCCGCGTTTGGTGCTGCCAGATATTACACATATTACACTTTGCATTGCAGCGAAATGTTGTAATGATACTTCCTTGTACAATATTTTTCATTTTGATTTGATTCTAAAACTTTTATTTTTCGCTTTCATTGTTTTTTGAATTGAATAAACACAATGAATACAAAGGTACAAAAAATATTTTAAAAAAATAACAGCGTTTATTACTTGTTATAAATTTTCATTAAATCCATGTAATATTTCTCCGAGGAATAGGCGGATTGCGCTTGTTTTGCGATAGCTGAATAATCGAAAGACTGTTGATACATATCTTTTATTTTATCTTTTAATGCTGCTATATTTCCCGATTCAAATAATTTTCCGTTTGTATTTTTTTCTATTAGTTCGGGAATACCCCCTATATCTGCGCCCAAAACAGGTGTTCCCAGACAGAGCGATTCAATTACACTTAAAGGATTATTTTCATTCCATTCAGACGGGATAACAGAGAAACGGGCTTTTTCCAATATCTCTTTCACCTTTGGCCATTGTTGACGGCCCGCATATGCTATATTTTCATGCAAGGGAAGGTCCTGTAATTCCCCGGATCCGACAATCACTAATTTATTCGGCAATTGTTGAGCGGCTTTGACCAATGTATAAATGCCTTTTTCCGGCGACAATCTTCCAACATAGCAATAATAGTCTTCTTTTTCATAGGCTGTTTTTTTTGTTTTATCAAGATCAATAAAATTATTCAAAACACTGATTTTATCGGGATTGAATCCTCCTGAAATCATTTTATTCGCCATGAATTGACTCGGAGCGATAAAGGTAGTAGTATATTTTTCTAACTTCTCTTTCGACCATTTTTTTGCTTCTTTATAGGCAATAAAGCTCGCTAAATAAGAATTTTTCATGCATTTATTCTTCAGCGCCTGTTTTTTATCGGTAAAGCACAATTCACAGAGAACCTTCCCGTTTCGTAAGCCATCGTAACGCGGGCAAAGCAATTTCAAATCGTGAATCGTCCACATCACTTTTATACCTCTGTTATAGGCTATTTCGGCAATAAGAGGAGATAGTTGGGAATGGATATTATTGAGATGCACAATTTCCGGTTGAAAATCGTCCAGCAAACGGCTAAATTTTGTTCTTACTTCTTTGCTTCCAAATGGACGCAGGATCGTTTCCAAAAGATTCGGCGGTGAAGGCGAAAATTTTGTTTCGGAAGGGAAATACTTACTGTACGGACTATCAAAATTGTCCGGATGTTGCATGGAAAAAACGGCAACCTCATGTCCTTTGTTTTTAAGCAAGGATTCTACGTTGATGGTATAAATGCAATCACCACCACGGTTGTAATAGAATTTATTTGCTAAAAGTATTTTCATTTGTCGCTTAATATTTCTTTGTATTTCTTAAGTAATTATTTGATGTTTCTGTTTATTGTTCTTGTATTTTAAATAAGCAGTTATCATTTTCAACGCCGAACTTTCCGATGATAAATCACCTCGTTTGGCAATGCAATTTTGGACATAGAAGTCATTGTTATCAATTATATCCTTTAAATCAGATTCATCCCATTCTGTCTTAGCAATACCTAAGTTGTACTCACTTATGGTTGAAGAATTCGTTGGAATAAGATTCGTGACCACAGGTGTTCCCGATACAATTGATTCTGGAATAGATACCATATTATTATCTTGTTTTGTATCTATGAGCATCGCCATTGATTCTGCAAGCAATTGATTTAAGACAGAGTGAGATTTAAAACCAACAAAATCTATATTTTTATCAATACCTAATTGAGAAACTTGTTCTTTCAGTTCTGTTTCAAGTTCTCCTATCCCTACAATGATTAGTTTGAAATCAGAATATACTTCTTTTTGTAAAAAGTGATAAAATTTAGTGATAATGTTACTAATATTTTTGCGTAGGATTAATTGACTAACAACAATAAATTGTTTCTTTTTGTCTTTTGAAAATCGAAATTTTTGTAAATTGATTCCATGTTCCACAGCATCAGTTGATACATGGGGAAGATATTTTGAAATAAATTTCTTGGCATTTTCAGAACGCACTATAATCAAAGTATTCTTGTAAAATAATTTAGCTATTACATTATACCAAAAATAGGATGGAATACTTTTCATTTTTTTTGTATGCACTGCCAACTCATGCCAAATAATCGTTTTTTCAGGAGCAAAAATTACTGCGAACAGAGAAGGAAATGCAAACACTTCACTTGAGATAATCAAATCAATTTTCTTTCTTTCTTTCAATAAATAACTCCAGAGTTTCGGTTGAAAAGGCAATACGCTTGGAAGCAATATTTTCTTGAATTGTGATTTTAAAAAGATTACATCAATATCGTATGTTTCTTCTTTTACAGGCTTATATTCAGATGCTGCAATTAATGTTACCTGGTGACCTAATTCTTTGAAACCCAATGCAAGATTGTAAATCATACAATCTTTAATACTATCCCTGGAGGGAATGACATAATTATCAGCTGTATATAAAATAGAATTAAGTATGAGAATCTTCATGACCTTTATTTTTTATTTGATTGAAAAAGAAAGGATTCGTAGTATTTCAAATAATTGTCGACGGTTAAAGAAATATCGAAATTCCGTAAAACAAAATCATGCGCTTTTTTTGCCAATACTTCTTTTTCAGTGTTGGGAAGATATATGATCTCATTCAGTTTTTCGGCAAAGTCGTCGGCATTACCGGATTGAAAGGTGTAAGCAAATGTTCCGTTGCCGGATGCTGTTTTCATACCATCCACATTTGATATCAACGTGGGCGTCATGGCGCTCATGGCTTCTATTACCGTCAGCCCGAATCCTTCCCACAAAGACGGTTGAACCAATAAATCGTAAGAAGACAAATGGTTTTGAACGAACGCTTTGGTTCGATTGCCAAGAAATGTAACGAAAGACTCAATCTGCCATTCCTGCGTTAATTTTTTTAGATACGCTTCCGAATCACCTTCCCCTATGATATCCAAATGAACATTTGTGTAATTGTATTGAGTAATTAGCTTGTGCAATGCTTGCAGCGTAATATGCTGACCCTTAGTGAGATGATCTAATCTCCCAATTTGAACTATCTTGAATATTCCGTCCGGGTTTCTTTTTTGTATATTGAATTTCAGGACATCAATCCCGTTAAGAACCAGTATTGCATCCCTTCCGGTTGTTTGTAATACACATTTTTGCACGGCATCGGTAATTGCAAAAATATAATTGTATTTCAGGACATCTTCTGCATCTATTCGAATGCTGTGAACGGTCAGAAACAAGTTGTGTTTCAAAAAACGAACCGGTAAATACCGGATAAGATTGTCTTGGTGAAAATGAATAATATCTGCTTTAGAAAATAATATCAGGAAGTTAAATTTTAATATGGGATAAAGATTCTTACTTTGTGCAGATCGGTCTATTCGTGTAATTTTTATACGGGAATCAATTGTTTTCAGCAGATCATCATCTATGACGTTGTTAATCAATAGAATCTCAACATCATGCAAAAAGCATTGCCGATTGACAATGTCCACCAACATTGTTTCGGCGCCGCCATATTGCAAACTCCACAAAACATGCGTAATCTTCATAGAGAAAAATTAAACCTTTTTAAATATTAAACGTTTTATTTTGCCTAAAATTATGCGGATGCGCATATAAAATATTCGTATTTTCGCTATCGAAATTTTTTTTGCACCATACTTGTCTAAAGTTTGACTTATGTTAGCTAAGAATTGCAGGCCGGCGAGGGTGGTTTTAGTTTCTTCCCAAATCCGAAAAGCCGATAAAGGGACGTTTTCATAATAATATATTTTACCGTGATCAAGCAGTCGCAACCATAAATCCAAATCCATACAATAATAGATATCCTCATTTACATATCCCACCTTTTTCAAATATTCCGTTTTGTAAAACGAGCCTTGTTGGATAATGGAAAAATTATTATTTAAAAGAAAATTTTTATCAGAAATCTTGAGCGTCCTTTTGAATATTGATTTCCCTTCTTTGTCAATAAAATCTAAAGTGGAAGGATAAAAAATGCTTCCGTCCGGATGATCATTATACATTCCAACAATCTTCTCTACACAATCGGAATAGAGTATATCATCGGAATTGATCCACCCGGCAAGTTCACCTGAACAAAGTTTGAACCCTTTGCTTATGGCATCGCTTTGACCCTTGTCTTTTTCGGAAATGATAATATCAATTTTATCCCGGTATTTATTTACAATCTCCATCGTATTATCGGTAGATGCTCCATCCACCAAAATATATTCTATGTTTTTGTAAGATTGATTCAATACCGACAATATGGTTTTTTCAATAAATTGTCCCTGATTGTAGGAGGGTGTTATTATGGATACTTTTATTAAATCATTCATTCGTATATTTTGTTCGTTATACTACACTTAACCACATGCATGGATTATTCGTTCTATTACCTTAGTCGGCGATGCATATTTTTCATAATACAGCCTTGCATTTTTTTCAAGTTTATGTCTAAGATCTTTATTATTTAGTAATTCATCAATTGCAGAATCGATATCCGCTTCATTTTCAATGATAAATATATTCTCATTATGCCTTAGCGGAACAGGTAAGTCGTTTAATAACGGACTTGAAATAATCGCTTTCCCCATACATAAGAATTCTCCCAGTTTCCATCCGTGACAATGATGCACAGCAGGTGTATTGAATACAAAAATAGACTTTTTCATATTTTTAAGATAAATTGAATTTGAAATAAATTTGTCAAAAAGCAAATCTGATGGAATATTTTCCGGAATGCGGGTATTCCTGCCAATAAAAAAGCCGCCTGAAAAATGAATGCTCTTATTTTGTAAACAAAATAAAACATAACTTCTTCTATATAAATTTGTATCGTCGCATCCTTCCCAATGTGTTGATACAAAAAAAACATAATTCTCTTTCTCTTTCTCATTCTCATTCTCATAAAAATCATTGTAATCACTTAATTTCTGTCGTTTAAATAAAGTCAGATAATTACGTACCCATATTTTAGGTCTGAGATGTATATTTTTATCATGGATATGTTTCATGATTTTTGCTTTAAAAAAATTATTACCCAAATGAAAAATTAATTCAAGCGGATTCCATATTTTTATGGCAAATGATGGTGGTATATTTAATATTTTATTGGGATGAGCATGAAGAAATGTCGATTTGTTAACATTAATTTTTGCATACATATTAGACCATTGATAAGCATCTTCAATGATATCAGTCTGGTCTCGGTAATCAATTATAATTCTTTTTATTTCTTTATCATTTATGAAAACAAAAGCTAATAACATATCTATTTCTTGAAGATCTTTGAAATATTTCGAAGAAAAAGACACTTTGTGTTTTCCGAAAAAATCGTACAATCCCTGAATGTAAAACGATGAATAATTAATTGAGCTTCTTGGGTCTATAAATATTTTCATATAAATTTAATTTGAAGGAAGTTCTGTTTGTTTTTTGAAAAAAATATATACTGTTTTTTTTCACCATATTTGCCATTGTTCCAAATCTATTCCATAAACTTTTGACGGATTCATTCTCATTCCTAAAAACATTCCCGGATTGGAAGTAAATGTGCCGACAAAAACCTCTGCTTTACTTAAAATATCCACTGATGCAAAGAGCTTTATGTAGGCATTTTTAATGGTCTCCTTGTCATTTTTTAGAAAATCATCGAAAAAATAACCTTTTTCTTCTTGTCCACATAAGGTGTAGATATTCCACTCTTTGAATTGATTTTGAAAGGATTCAACGATCCGGTAATCGTCGGTTAAGATAAAAGCTGTCTTTAGATGGGAATGCAATTTCGCTTTTTCTACATATTGTGATATATTAAATAATTCTATTTCCTTTATTTTATCTCCTGAACGAATATGAAATCCGATGTATTTTTTAGGAAGTTTCAAAGAGGCAATCATTTTTTCGGTGGCGTTTTTTATTACTTCATTGTATCTCCATGTCAACTGAATCAATACTTGACAAGCTTCCTGCAAATTACCGTCTATACCCAATTCCGGGATATGAAAATATTGCTTTTCCCTGTTTCGATCCCGGAAAGCATCCCATAATTCAAATGTCAAGAACGTATTCGGTCTGAATATATGATGTAGAATTACTCTGGGGTCATTTTTTTTTGAAGGAACTGGAACTCGTTGATTATGCCGTTGATAAGCAAAGTTATCTTCTTGGCAAAAGGGCAAAAAATAATCTTTCCAACCTTTGTCATGCCGGAAATTGGCATCTTTCGAGTAAAGCTTAAATTGGATTTTATTTTCCAGACAATAAAGCATGGCAAGGATCATGTTGTTGTATTCCGAGAAAAAACCGGCTTCAACACCCAAATGATAAGTCAATTTCCTTTTGATAAAAGAATCATTGAGTTGTGTGTACTTTTCCAATAATGTGTCCATAATTTTTACAATAATTTATATTCCGGATCCGAACGGCTATCCGTTTTTTGAATAATGACATAAGTTATCAGCGGCAACAGATATGTGGCCGGAAGTAATAAATTTCCGGAAAAGAAAGAAACCCCAAAGGAAAATATCAAAAAAAGAAAGGATAGCATTCCGTATTTATTGTCCCGTTTTTTATAAAAAAATACGGCTAAATAAATCAAAAGCAATAAATACAAAGCTGTCCCGATATAACCCAACTTGAAAATCAGATTGGCGTATGAAATGTCTCCGGTTTCTGTTTGAATCACTTCATCTGTTATTTCATCCAACAATCCGATCTTAAAATCGAACATTTTTGTCTTTGGGGAATCTTCCGGAATCAATCCTGCTCCCAATAACATGGTTTGAGGCCGTTCCATTATATATTGATTTCGTTCATACAAAAGGGCAATTCGAAAAGTGAATGTTGATTTCTCAAAATCCTCTGCATCTATATCTCCTGCTTCAGCAAAATTACCTTCGGCTATGTGCTGCAAATCCATAAAAGTACGCGAATGCATGAATCGCAGGCCGGTAAAAGAAATACCGCATACCAGCAAGAAAGCCAATACCGAAAAAAATCGAATTTTTTGTAACCGGGGAAGTTTTAATGCATAAGCCAACAAAAGCGTAATTAAAAGCATACCGAACAAACTTCGATGAAATGCACTCAACAAAGCCAATATCAATAAGACTGTAGTACAGATTTTCAACCACCCTTTATGCGGATTGTGATAAATAGCCATCAGTGTAAAAAATTGAATCATATCCGGTTGATTGTAGTACCGAGGAAGTACCATCCCGAAAATTCCAATTTTATAAATTACCGTCTCGTTGAGGATGGTAACATCCAACATTATCTGTAAAAGGAATAATACCGAAAGCACAACGGTTACATCAAATAAAAAACGGAGTAATTTTTCTAACTGCGCTTTCTCCATGTTTCGGAATATAAAATAGGCAAGCCAGAAAAATTGGTAGCGACAAGTACGGATGATTTCCGACCATCCCAAGCCGACGATCCATTTACTATAAAAAATGCAGAGTATCAAAAAAGATCCGAATGCCAGCAGATAGCCGGTTAAACGATCCGGTTTCCAATACTTGCGTATGCAAAAACTATCAATGATTATGATGCCGGATAGAATAAAAAAAGCGAAATCGCTCCCTTTTGAAATGAATCCTATATCCGTCAATTCTTCCGGGACTAAATTAAAACCGGAAGTCAGGAAAAAGAAAAAGAAGATAAATGCTAAATGTTTATAATTCAGTATATATAAGAAAATTGCTATTATAACTAATACGAGAAATCCCATACTTTACTTTTATTGATTCCAAAGGCCGGTAGCCGTTTGATTCATTAATTTATTGACTTGTATCGGCGCCCAAATCATTCGGGGAATATAAACGAAGACCGGGGCCAATAAAATTCCGGTGGCGCCCCAGTAATGTCCCAATAGCAATGCCGCAGGTATGAGCAGCGCCATTTCTACGAGAGAAGAATATACCTGTAGTTTTATTTTCCCGATCCCGTTGAGCGGATTCATATAGATAGACATCCAGCATGACACACATATGGAAAGGCAGACTGCAAAAGACATCGAAAAAGATATTTTTAGTAAATTCACCGATTCTGTAATCCAGTAATTTACAAATATATAATAGATTATAGGTGAAAAAATCAAGAGAATAGCTTGGAAAATCAGAAAGAATACAAACAAACGATGTAAGTGCGAAATGGATTTTTTCATCCATTCAAAATCTTTTTTTGTATAGGCGTCGGTAAACGAACTCCAATAAGGAATGAGCACAATACCCATGATGTTAAATGCGACACTGAATAGCCTGAATGTCGTGTTGTAATTGGTTACTTCACTGGGGTCGCTTATTCTTAAAATTAAGAAGGATAAGGTTTGATTAACCATGATAACAGCCATTGTAGCGATAAAAAACTTAATACCGAGATTCATCATATTCCCGGAAAGTTTAAAATCGACATGACGGAAAGAAGGTTTCCATTCTTTGTATCTTGTATTGAATAAGACAAAACCGGCTATGAGGTAAACAACGACAGGTGCAAAACCGGTAATCCATCCTAAAAAAACCAAAGAAGGCGGAGTTGTTTTGGACAAAATATATATTCCGGTCAATGTTAATATTTGCCCCAATAAGTCTAAAAAAGAACCGATCGCCGGACGTTGGTCTGCTGTAACAATAGATTTTATTAAATTTAAAATAAAAGTACAGCAAAAAGCGGCCATCATGATCCAAACCAAACCTGAAATTTCACCTCTATAAGGGTATAGTGTTTCTCCTGAACCTAAAATTTTGAACCAATCCATGTATGGATTGATAAGACAGAATACAGCAAAAATTATTATACAGATCAAGCCAACAATTGCATACGTAGAACTGATATATTTTTTTGCCAATTCGGTTTCTCCTTTTGCTTTGGCCTCTGCTAATTTGTTCCTCATACCATTTCCTAAACCAATATCAAACAAATTAAGCCACATGACCATCGAATAGAGAGTCTGCCAGATACCATTTCGGTCGGAATTTACATAGTTGATAGTCAAAGGGATAAGAATTAACGAAATTAATATTGTTATCCCTTTGATTCCGAAAGATGCAGCGATATTTTTTTTCGTCAGAATGGTTCGTGCATTTCCTTCGTTGAAAAAACGATGTATTTTTTCCTTTATCATTCAATTTATTTTCTTTTCCGCGCCCGACTGTAATCTCTGATATACGGTATTAAATAGATTGCCGAAAGCGGAAAGAATACAGCTCCGAAAAAGAGCAGCATCATGGCCACTTTCATCTTGCTGGGAGAAACCGGCTTGATCAAGGCATAAGGTTCATCAATCACTTTCAACTTCGGTAAGAGTGAAACCGATTTGATGGCCGTCTCGTAATTTTTTTCCAACAAAAAAGCATAGACTGTTTGCTGAATCTCCTGCTCCCGTTTCAACGCAATATAGTCCCGTTCTATAACCGGAATCGTGCCGAGACGCACATTCAACTCGTCTTCTTTTTTCTTCAGGTCTGTTGCTGTAATTTGCATCCCTTTTTTAATGTTGTTCAAAGATAACAGCAAATTTTTACGTTGGATGCCGAGTTGTTCGTCCAAAGAAGACATACCGCTGGTTTTAAGCGGGGAATTACGATAAACTTCCGACCTTTTGATCAATTCTCCATTGTATTGATTGATCACCTCAGCTATGGACGGATCTAATGTGGCAAGACTAAAGGGTATCAATTCGTATTTATTGTCTTCGTTGGAAACATAGTCGACAATAATATCTACCAATTTCAATTGAGTGGCTGTTTCCATCAGTTTGGGCTGTAATTCCGCATCAATGGCAAAAGAGTATTTGACATCCGCTTCCAAATCGGTCAGGGAATGGTTATCCTTGAATTGCCGGATGGTTTGATCTATCTGACTCAGATTCAGTTTTACGGAGTCTAATCTTTCTTCAATGAAAGCAAGCGTTTTATTTGACACCTCATTTTTATCATTAATCCATTCCTGATTATAGACATGGATAATTTCATTCAAAATCCTTTTTCCTAAAGGCACATTTTTATTGATAATATTCAGGTCCATAAGATTTGAATTTTTCTTTTCAAAATCAGCCTCCAGAATATTACTGTAAATCTGTGACATAAAGTCGTGGTTTGTCAAGGTGATATTCAAACTGAACGGTTTTTTATAACTATCAAACCACGCCGATTGAGAAAACGTAAATTTACCGATAGGCGTTTCAATGGTGGATGGAAAAGAATGAATTTCATAACTTCCGATCACTTTATTCCGCCATTTTACTTTTACTTGTGTTTGATCTTTTTTAGTTTTCACCTTGAATTCTACAATTTCGGTTGTATCCGATAAGGCCGGTTCGACAGAAAGTACAATCGGCGATTGATCATACAAATCCTGTTTGTTTAATCCGAAAAACTTTGTTTGCACATATACTTTGTTCAAATCCAAGTTTCGGATCATTTTTTTCAGGTAACCATGCGATACAATCTTATTGGATTCGTCCACCACATTCAGACCGCCTCCACCCATGCCGAATGCGCTCATCAAAGAGGAGGTTTTAGAGATACTTCCGCCAACCGGCGAATCATCCTCGCGCAAACTTACTTTCGCGGCAATTTTCATCACAGGTGTTGTTATTTTGAGGTATACTACGGCAATTGCCGTACAGATCACCATGCTGATAACAAAATAATACCAATTCTTCAGACAATCCAAAAGGAAAGCTATCACTTGCTCTTTCTCGCTTTTATTTTCTTTACTCATAAATGCAAATTCATTTTAGTCGAAAAATCAATTATTTTCGGGTATTTATCGTTACAATTGTAATGACGGTTGATGTAATTAAAGAAGCAACGCCTATAATGGTTGAAATTACAGATAAACGGTAATTATCCGCCATTCCGTAAGTACTGTCTTTTTTCCGGATAACATTTGGGTCGACAATGATGATATCATTGTTTTTCAAATAATAATAAGGAGAAGAAAAAATAGCGGTTGACGTCAGATCAAGTACAGCTAATTCCATCTCTCCATTATTTTCCCGTAATAACTTTACATGCTTTTTATCGCCGGATATTGTGATATCACTGGCAGCCGCGAGGGCGTCAAAAATAGAAAAGCTACTGTTGTCTATTACTTCATATATACCGGGTTTAAAGACTTCTCCCATGACTTTTACTTTATTATTCAATATTTCTATTGTAACTACAGGTTGGGAAAGATGCGCGGATAGTTTTTCAATCAATAAATCCCGTAAGTCGGTAACCGTCAATCCCGCTACATTTATTTGTCCCAAAACGGGATAATTTATATATCCCTTTTTATCAACGATATAGGGTTGAAATGGAGATTCGATTGAAGAGGTTGAATTTCCTGAAATCCCTATTTTCTCTGAAGTTAAAGGAACGAGATTAAATTGCTCAAGAACCATGGCGTCCGTTATGTTTGCAGTAGAAACCACGATACTCAGAATATTATCAGCGCCAATCACCCGCTCCGAATTTAGCTTATTCAGTTGAAAATTAGCAATAGTATTCCCTTTTTCCACATTTTCGAGGTAGGTGATATGCGTTGGCGCCGATTTGCAGGAATACAAAAAAATAACCGCGAAAAGTAATAGTAAAAACTTATTTTTCATACTTTTGTGTGTTTATTAAACAGCTCTGTTTCATATACAATTTTTTAAAATCCGGAAAATATCCGGGCCATTTGACGTATTTTTTATGTAGCTTATTCACTGATATAATTTTTTAATTACGGAAATATAACGAAAAAAAACAGATAATAGTATATCTTGTATATATCTTATTTTGTAATCTGATTTGAAAAACGTATATTTGTACTTATTTTTAAACTGATTTTTATGAGAAAGACGCTACTATTTTTCAGCATCTGCTTGCAGGCTTCTTTGCCGTTGATTGCACAAGTACACGAACAGTCCGATTCCTATGTTTGGCCGGAAGAACCGGGTGTTCTATCCAAATTAACCGAATGGCAGGATTTGAAATTCGGCATGATTATTCATTGGGGTTTGTATGCCGAGTTGGGTATTGTTGAATCCTGGTCGATATGTTCGGAACAGGAAGATTGGATTTCGCGCGACAGCACGATTCGGTATGACGATTACAAACGCCGCTATTGGTCGACTATTGACACATTCAATCCGGTAAAATTTGACCCCGCATCATGGGCGAAGGCCGGGAAAAACGCCGGTATGAATTACTTGGTTTTCACCACCAAACATCATGACGGTTTTTGTTTGTATGATACGAAATACACGGATTTTTCGATAATGAACGGCGCTTTTAAAGGCGATCCGCGAAGCAATGTGACCAAAGAAGTTTTCGATGCTTTCCGTAAAGAAAACTATATGATTGGCGCTTATTTTTCGAAACCGGACTGGCATTCGCAATATTATTGGTGGGACCGATACGCCACACCCAACCGGCATCAGAATTATAAGATAGAAAATTTTCCTTGGCGATGGAATGTGTTTAAAAATTTTGTATACAATCAGATAGAAGAATTAGTGAATGGAGATTACGGAACTTTGGATATCTTGTGGCTTGATGGGGGCTGGGTGCGAAACAATATTGATATGCCGGAAATCGCCCGGATGGCGCGCAGTTATCAAAAAGATTTGCTGATTGTAGACCGTACTGTTCCTGGAAAATACGAAAATTATCAGACGCCGGAACGCGGAATCCCTCAAAAACAAGAAGACAATCCATGGGAAAGTTGTATTCCATTGGGGGATGACTGGGGATTTACGCCCGGAGACGATTATAAATCGCCGACGAAGGTGATTCATTCCTTGGTGGAGATTGTGGCTAAAGGCGGAAATCTCCTGTTGGGAATTGGTCCGAAAGCCGATGGCACTTTACCGGAAGAAGTCATTCTCCGGTTGCATGAGATAGGACAATGGCTGGACAAAAACGGCGAGGCTATCTACAATACGCGTAATGCAGCTGTTTATAACGACGGAAATACTTGGTTTACAAAAAGTAAGGATGGCAAAACAATCTATGCCATTGTTTGTTTGGAAGAGGGAAAGCCCTTGCCGACAAGCGTTTCATGGAAAGGTAACGAACCGGTAAAATCTTCGGAAATGCGACTCTTGCAAACACAAAAAACGGTGAAATGGCGAAAGTCAGGAGGCGCTGTGGAAGTTATGCTTCCCAAAAATTTACCGGCCGGTACGTCGGCTTTGGCCTTTTCATTTCAGATTTGATTCCGAATCGGCTTATCAAACATGTATGGACCCGGAGGAAAATTTCATCGAAAAAGCCCTTTCTTTTGAAGAATTAGACAAAAAGATAGCGGAATTAATAAAATAATTAAAGTTTTTTTTCGAGAATTAAGATTTCTTATATAATTGACTGACAGTTGATTATTTCAAGAAACATTCAAATTAAAGCTAAAAACTTTTAAAAATATGTTATATAATATGTTTTTTTTTTTGGTAGAATGAAAAAAAAACTATTATTTTGTACCCGATAACCTAAAACAATCTTTTTGCCTTAAAAGACTAATGCCTATAAAAAACTGAATAAAAAGGTTCATTGAGAAGTGGGCCTTTTTGTCTTTTAAAAGAATTTGGAGTATCTTTGCGCCAAAATAAAAAGATGGATAATATTCGGAATTTTTGTATCATAGCGCATATCGACCATGGTAAAAGTACTTTGGCCGATCGCTTGTTGGAATACACCCAGACCGTTGCCGGTAAGGAGATGCAAGCGCAGGTGTTGGATAATATGGATTTGGAACGCGAACGCGGCATTACCATCAAGAGCCATGCCATACAAATGAAATACCATTCCAAAGGTAAGGATTATATATTAAACTTGATTGATACGCCGGGGCATGTGGACTTCTCTTACGAAGTATCCCGCTCTATTGCAGCTTGTGAAGGCGCTTTGTTGATTGTCGATGCGGCACAAGGTATTCAGGCGCAAACTATTTCCAATCTCTATATGGCTTTGGAAAACGATCTGGAAATTATTCCTGTGCTGAACAAGATAGATTTGCCGCAGGCAATGCCAGAAGAAGTAGAAGACCAGATTATAGAATTGCTCGGTTGTGACCGGAAAGACATTCTTCACACAAGCGGAAAAACAGGCGAAGGCGTTTTAGAACTGCTGGATACCATTGTCGAAAATATTCCCGCTCCGAAAGGAGATTCGGAAGCTCCTTTACAGGCTTTGATTTTTGACTCGGTTTTCAATGCTTTCCGTGGAATTATCGCTTATTATAAAATTATCAGCGGCACAATCCGAAAAGGTGATTTGGTGAAGTTTGTCGCCACAGGGAAAGAATATGAGGCCGATGAGGTGGGTATTCTGAAATTAGACATGTCGCCTCGCGATGAAGTCAAGTGTGGGGATGTCGGCTATATTATCTCCGGTATCAAAGCCTCGAAAGAGGTGAAGGTAGGGGATACGATTACACATGTCAAACGTCCTTGCGACAAAGCTATCGACGGTTTTGAAGAGGTGAAGCCTATGGTTTTTGCCGGATTATATCCGATTGAAACGGAGGATTTTGAAAATCTCCGGTCTTCTCTTGAAAAATTACAACTGAATGATGCTTCCCTGACTTTTCAACCGGAATCGTCCGTCGCACTCGGCTTTGGATTTCGATGCGGCTTCTTGGGTTTGTTGCACATGGAAATCATACAGGAACGCCTCGACCGCGAATTCAATATGGATGTGATTACCACAGTCCCCAATGTGTCTTATAAGGTTTATGACAAACAAGGCGATTGTAAGGAGGTGCACAATCCGGCCGGATTGCCCGACCTTACCTTGATTGACCATATTGAGGAGCCTTTTATCCGGGCTTCCGTTATTACCAGTACCAATTACATTGGGCCGATTATGACGCTTTGTCTGGGAAAACGCGGGATCTTGGTGCGGCAGGATTATATTTCCGGCGACCGTATCGAAATTATTTACGATTTGCCTCTCGGAGAAATTGTCATTGATTTTTATGATAAGTTGAAAAGCATTTCCAAAGGCTACGCCTCTTTCGATTATCACATGCACGATTATCGTCCTTCGAAATTAGTTAAATTAGATATTCTTTTAAATGGAGAACAGGTAGATGCCTTATCTACCCTGACGCATGTGGATAATGCGGTTACATTCGGACGGAGGATGTGCGAAAAATTGAAAGAATTAATTCCTCGCCAGCAATTTGATGTTGCCATACAGGCTGCTATCGGGGCGAAAATCATTGCTCGCGAAACCATCAAGGCTGTTCGAAAAGATGTTACCGCCAAATGTTACGGAGGAGATATTTCCCGTAAACGGAAACTGCTCGAAAAGCAAAAAGAAGGTAAAAAACGAATGAAACAGGTCGGCAATGTGGAAGTACCGCAAAAAGCTTTTTTGGCAGTGCTGAAATTGGATTGAAA
>JAITNQ010000081.1 GCA_031290435.1 Candidatus Symbiothrix sp.
GGCTTTGAATTTGAAATGGGCTTAACGCCTCAATTCATTCAGGAACTCAAAGAAAAAGGTGTTTCGGTAACGCTCAAATACATTCCAAAAGATGTGTTTGATAAACGAGCCGTTGAAAAAGGACAAGTGAAATTCTTTGATGTTGCCTATCTAAACTCTAAAGAAAAAATCAAAGGTAATACAGTAACCATTGAACTTACCGATTTTGTTACCCACTACACGCAAGACGATATCGAAGAACTGCAACAAAGTATGAGAGCAGGAAGCAAAGTAGTAATTGAAGATGGACAAATCATTAAAGTAGAAAAAGACAAAAACAATATCATCACACGCACTGTGCTTACCGAAAATTGGTTCGATTGGATTGACTACTGGGCAATAGACTTCAATTATGAAGACAAAAAAGAAATCGTAAAAATCAAAAACGAAGCAGGAGAAGTAACCGAAAATTGGACAGGTAACTACTTATTGAAAACGAATGGCAGAGTTTCCGCACCAAGAAAAACCCCAGCTTGGAATTTACCAGCGTTGACCACGAATATAGTTCTACTGGAAAATATAAAATTATGGTAAAGGTAGTGGATATTCTGGGGATAGATACCGGTAAAATAATTGAGCTTTTTTTAGGTTCCCCAAGAAAACACATTTGATTTTTTCAAAATAATCCCGTACATTTGCAGGGCTTAGTAAAATTACCTGATGAAATCCGATTCTTTTGAAGAAAATATAGAAAACGACGATCTTGCGAAAAGTCATTCCGGTTATAAAGTTCCCGCAAATAGAGAGGGGACTGTCCATGTGCTTTCCGGTATGTACCAGAATTGGTTTTTGGATTATGCCTCTTATGTAATCCTTGAGCGGGCTGTTCCGCATATCAATGATGGACTGAAACCGGTACAACGCCGTATCCTTCACACCATGCGGCGTTTGGAAGACGGCCGTTACAACAAAGTGGCCAATATTGTCGGTGAAACCATGAAGTTTCACCCGCATGGCGACGCCTCTATTGGCGATGCTTTGGTGCAGTTGGGACAAAAAGACCTGCTCGTGGATTGCCAAGGAAACTGGGGAAATATCCTGACCGGCGACGGAGCGGCGGCCCCGCGTTATATCGAAGCGCGTCTCTCGAAATTCGCCCTTGATGTGGTTTTTAATCCGAAAACAACCGAATGGAAACTTTCCTACGATGGTCGTAACAAGGAACCTGTCAGCCTTCCTGCCAAGTTTCCGCTACTCCTGATGCAGGGCGTGGAAGGTATTGCCGTCGGACTTTCATCGAAAGTGCTTCCGCATAATTTCAACGAGTTGCTGGACGCTTCCGTTTCTTATCTACAAGGGGACCCTTTTATTATATACCCTGATTTTCAGACCGGTGGATATGTCGATGTCGCCCGCTACAACGACGGGGAACGGGGCGGCTCCGTAAAAGTCCGCGCCAAAATTAATAAAGTGGACAATAAGACTTTATCCGTCACGGAAATTCCTTTCGGGAAAACAACCTCTACTCTCACCGAATCAATTCTGAGAGCCAATGAAAAAGGCAAAATAAAAATCCGCAAAGTCGATGACATGACCGCTAAAGATGCGGAAATCGTCATCCATCTGGCGCCGGGCGTTTCGTCCGACAAAACCATTGATGCACTTTATGCCTTCACGGACTGCGAGATAAGCATCTCTCCCAACTGTTGCGTTATCAAAGACAACAAACCGCATTTTATGACTGTTTCCGATGTTCTGAAACATGTGATAGACAATACTTTGCTGCTACTCAAAGCCGAACTTGAAATTCAGCGGAGCGAATTATCGGAAAGTTTGCATTTTGCATCCTTGGAAAAAATTTTTATCGAAGAACGCATTTACAAAGACAAGGAATTTGAAAATGCGAAAGATATGGATTTAGCCCTGAAACATATTGATACCCGTTTAGAACCCTTCAAGCCCCAATTTATCCGGGAGGTTACCCACGATGACCTGTTGCACCTGATGGAAATCAAAATGGGACGTATCCTCAAGTTCAACAAGGATAAAGCGGATAACCTGATTGCCTCCTATCTGGAGCAAATCAAGGAAATCGGGCATCATGTCGAACATATCGTCGACTATACCATTGACTGGTTCCGTAAACTGAAGGAAAAATACGGGAAAGACCATCCTCGCAGAACGGAAATCCGTAATTTCGATACCATAGAAGCGGCAAAAGTTGTAGAAGCCAATGAGAAATTGTATATCAACCGGGAGGAAGGTTTTATCGGCTACGGATTGAAAAAAGACGAATTTGTATCCAACTGTTCCGATATAGATGATATTATTATTTTTTACAAAGACGGGAAATACAAGATAGTCAAAGTCAGCGAAAAAATGTTTATAGGGAAAAATGTGCTGTTCCTCAACGTTTTTAAACGGAACGACAACCGAACGATTTACAATGTGATTTATCGCGATGGAAAAGCAGGAAACAGCTATATCAAACGTTTCTCCGTTACCGGAATTACCCGCGACAAGGAATATGATGTAACGCAGGGAAATCAGGGAAGCCGTATCCTCTATTTTTCCGCTAATCCCAATGGCGAAGCTGAAACGGTGAAAGTGATTCTGAAGCCCAAACCGCGTCAGAAACTTTTGGTTTTTGATAAAAATTTCAGCGAAGTGGTTATCAAGGGACGGTCTTCAATGGGAAATATCCTGACGAAAGCGGAAATTCACAGGATTTCCTTGAAACATAAAGGCGGTTCTACCCTTGGTGGTCGCCAAGTATGGTTCGACCCCGATGTTTTACGGGTCAATTACGATGGAAGAGGTAATTATCTGGGAGAATTTTTTGCCGAAGACCTGATTCTAATCGTGCAGGAAAACGGAGAATTTTACACGACCAACTTCGATTCGAGCAATCATTACCAAGGGCAGACTAAAATCATTGAAAAGTTTATTGTCGACAAAGTCTGGTCGGTTGCCTTGTATGACAAGGACCAGCAAGGCTATCCGTATATCAAGCGTTTCCAGTTTGAGGCAAGTAATAAAAAACAAAGTTTTCTCGGCGAAAATCCGGATTCCCGTTTAGTGCTCCTGAGCGATACCATTTATCCGCGCTTCGAAGTGACTTTCGGTGGAAACGATTCTTTCCGCGAATCTTTAATTATTGATGTAGAAGAGTTTATAGGCGCTAAAAGTTTAAAAGCCAAAGGAAAACGAATCACAACTTTCGAAGTCTCCACAATCAAAGAAATCGAACCGACTCGCTTCCCTGAACCCATAGCTGAAGACTTGCCCCAGCCGGACATTGACATCGAACCGGAAGAGGACGACAAACCGATTTCGGAACTAATCGATGAGATTACCGGACAGCAACGGTTGTTTTAATAATATTAGCACATTGTTACATTAGCACATTAATATATGAAACACACTCAACTCTGTATCGGCCTCCTTTTCCTCACGTTTTCCTGTTATGCACAGGAAAGCCCTGTTCCGCTCACTTACCAATCTACGCTGTTGGGCTATGGCATGAACAGCGTTTACGACTCTTATCTTTCACAATTGGAATATACCGGGGAAAATGTGGGTTTGTATTACGAACAGACGAAAATGACCGGTTTGATGGGCGGTCGTATTGCCGAACAACACCTCTTTACCGGAAATTATGCATGGAGCAAAAATAAACCGGAAACCGCTTCGTATTACACCGGAATTTTTGAATACGATTACGGAATGCATTACCGGTTCAACCCAACGGAAAAATTACAGGTCTTTACCGGAGCGCAAGTCGGCGGACTATTGGGATTTGTCTACAATACCCGGAACGGAAATAATCCGGCTACGGGAAAATTTCATCTGAACTTGGGTTTGTCAGTGATAGCAACCTACAAGCTGAAGATAAAGTCACAAGCCTTGCTTTTCAGGTATCAGGTAGAGGCGCCGTTGGTCGGAGCCATGTATGCGCCGCAATTCGGACAATCTTATTATGAAATCGGATTAGGTGACAATGAAGATTTAATCCATTTCGCCTCTTTACACAATTATCTCTCCGTCAGGAACCGTCTTTCCGTGGATATTCCGCTGAATCGGGTCACTTTCCGCTTGGCATACATTCATTCGTTCTACGAAACAAGGATTAACGACTTAGATACCCAAATCAACCGGAATACTTTTTGTATCGGTATTTCCAGAAATTTTTTCACCGTATCGGGCAAACAAAACCACAATCATTACCGCCATGTATTCGAATAGCCGCACTTTTTCAGCAGGGATTTTTATCCTTCTTTTCCTCTTGTTTCCCGCCTGTGTGGAAATTGAGGAATACCCCAACAATCCGCGTGGAAATTTCGAGGCGCTCTGGAAAATATTGGATGAGCGTTACTGCTTTTTTCAATACAAAGAAGTAGACTGGGAGAAAATTCATTCCGAATATGCCAAAAGGATCAACGACAATATGGCGAATGAGTCCTTGTTCAAATTGTTGGATGAAATGCTTCAGGAGTTGAAAGACGGACATGTCAATTTGTATACCCCTTTCGATGTGGGACGCTATTGGAAATGGTATGAAGATTATCCGAAAAATTTCAATTCCGACCTGATAGATAAATACTTGAACCGGGATTATTCCATTGCCGGCGGAGTACGCTACAAAATTTTAGACGACAATGTCGGCTATCTGTATTACGGAGATTTCTCTTCCGGTCTGGGTGAAAGCAGTTTAGACTACATCATTGATAAGTTGGCGATTTGTTCGGGTCTCATCATTGATGTCCGTGACAATGGCGGCGGACTGTTGTCTAATGTTGATAAATTTGTCGCCCGTTTTGTCAATGAAAAAACGCTGGTAGGTTATATTCAGCACAAGACCGGGAAAGGTCACGATGATTTTTCCAAACCTTTTCCGCGTTACACCGAACCTTCCACCCGTTTGCGTTACCAAAAACCGGTGATTGTACTGACCAACCGGAGTTGCTTCAGCGCCACGAATGATTTTGTCAATGCCATGCGTTATTGTCCGAACGTCACCATTTTGGGAGATAAGACCGGCGGAGGCAGCGGCTTACCTTTCAATTCCGAGATTCCAAACGGATGGATGGTGCGTTTTTCCGCCTGCCCGGTTTTTGATGCAGACATGCAGCATATCGAATTTGGGATTGAGCCGACTATTCAAGTCGATTTGTTGGACGCAGATGTCCGGGAGGGGAAAGATACGCTGATCGAAACTGCGAGGAATTTACTGAAGCGTTGAAAAATGCCCCAATTAAGGAGTAGCCTCACCCCCGTTCTTTAAAAAACTGTTCCAATTGCGCTTCCGCTTTTTTTCTAAAAGCCTTGTACGTTTCCGATTCCGGATGAAAAGCTTTGTGATTCAAATCTTTCAGGATGCGTTCGTATTCACGTATCTTTTCCTTCGTTTGCCGGTCGAAAAACATGTCCGAAAATTTTTCCCATATATACTCTATGGCCTGAGAAGTGGGATGCAACATATCTTCCGCATAAAAACGGTAATCCCGCAAATCGTCCATCAGTATTTCGTAAGACGGAAAATAATAAGTGTAAAAATTACATTTAATAATTTCATCTACAGCCAATAAAAGGAGGGCTTTGCTTAATTGGTTTTCATGTGCACCGTCTTTCCAATGTCGGACAGGACTTACGGTGAATAGGATTTTGATTGAAGGAAGGGTTTTTTTCAAACGGTTAATGAGATTTGTCCATTCGCCTACAATTTCTTCAATCTTTAAACGTTCATAACTAAATTGTCCGGCAGGGATTTTGTGACAATTGGAGACCAATTCCCCTGTCCGGCGCAAACGGTAGACGAAAGCCGTACCGAAAGTTACAATGAGCAAATCCGTCTTTCGGAGGAAAGCGGAAGAATATTCCAAACGGGAATTAATTTTTTCCAGCACAAATGCAGGGTCGCTCCCCGAAAACCGGCTGTGGTGGGAAAAGCTATGGTAGATCGCTTTGTCATGGAACAAGTCGTCCGGCGTAAACCGCCTGTCATCCAACAATTGATTTAGATTGTCGGCCAAAGACAAAGGATTGTAAACGATTCCAAATGGATTGACATCCGTTTGAAAACCGGCATCTGCGAACTTAGACGAAATATTTTCCGTGAAACAGGAACCGGACAAAGAGATTTTGTCGGCATGGCTGATGCTAAAGTCCGCAGGCACAGTTGCTATTTCCGTTCTAAATTGCATATCTGAAAAATTTGTTATAAAAACTTTTGACAAAGTTATACATAATATTTGTTATTTGTTTAACTTTGCACATAAATTTAGCTATGGATGTGACAACAGAATCCAGTTTATTAGAGCAGATAAGTTCTCCGGAAAATCTCCGTCAACTGCATATTGAGCAGTTGGAACAGGTCTGTAGTGAATTGCGGCAATACATAATAGATGTACTGGCAGAGAATCCGGGACATTTTGCTTCCAGTTTGGGCGCCATTGAGTTGACGGTTGCTCTGCACTATGCGTATAATACGCCTTATGATAAAATTATCTGGGACGTCGGACACCAGGCCTATGGGCACAAGATTCTGACAGGAAGACGGGAACAGTTTAAAACCCTCCGGAAATTGGATGGCATCAGCGGTTTCCCGAATCCGGATGAGAGTGAATACGACGCTTTTATTTCCGGACATGCATCCAATTCCATATCAGCTGCTTTGGGCATGGCCGCAGCATCCAATCTGAAACAGGAAAAAAACCGGAAATTTGTTGCAGTTATCGGCGATGGTTCGATGACGGGCGGACTGGCTTTCGAAGGGCTGAACAATGCCTCCTCCAATCCCAATAATCTGCTTATTATATTGAACGATAACAATATGGCTATTGATAAACCGGTTGGGGGAATGAGCGAATATTTGGTCAATATCACCACTTCACAGGCGTATAATAAAATTCGCTACAATCTATACAATTCCCTCAAGAAAAGCGGATTGATGCGGGACGACCGGAAAGGCGCTATCCTTCGCTTCAACAACAGCCTGAAAGCTTTCCTGACAAAACAGCACAATATTTTTGAAGGATTTAATATCCGTTACTTTGGCCCGGTCGACGGACACGATGTCAAAGGTTTGGTGCGCATTATCAACGACATCAAAAACATGACCGGTCCCAAACTGCTCCATATAAGAACAATCAAAGGGAAAGGCTTTGAACCGGCCGAAAAGGAAGCGACGGTCTGGCATTCTCCGGGTAAATTCAATAAACTTACCGGTGAAAGATTTTTTGGCAATTCCATTGATGAGCCACAACTGTATCAGGATATTTTCGGACATACCCTCGTGGAACTGGCCAAACGGGACAGCCGGATCATCGGTATCACACCGGCCATGCCTACCGGTTGTTCGATGACCTACCTGATGAAAGAAATGCCGCATCGCGCCTTCGATGTAGGTATTGCCGAAGCGCATGCCGTAACTTTCTCCGCCGGCTTGGCGAAAGAGGGTATGTTGCCTTTCTGCAATATCTATTCTTCGTTTATGCAAAGAGCTTATGATCAGGTAATTCACGATGCGGCTATCCAGAAATTGGACTTGGTGCTTTGTTTGGACCGCGCCGGTTTGGTGGGAGAAGACGGAGTCACTCACCACGGAGTTTTCGACTTGGCCTATCTGCGCTGTATCCCCAACCTTACGATTGCTTCTCCTTTGAACGAAATAGCCTTGCGTAATCTGATGTATACGGCCTGCCAACCGGGACAAGGCGTCTTTGTCATCCGTTATCCGCGCGGAAAAGGTGAAGTGAAAAACTGGCAAAAACCTTTTGAAATGCTGCCTGTTGGCAAAGGACAAAAACTGAAAGACGGAAAAGACCTTGCCGTATTGAGCATCGGCCCTATCGGTAATATTGCTGCCGAAGCCATCAAACAGGCCCAAGCGGCCGGTGTCGATGCCGCCCATTACGATATGATTTACCTGAAACCGCTTGATGAAGCGCTATTACATGAGGTCGGTAAAAATTTCCGCTGCATCGTCACCGTCGAAAACGGCGTGATCAAAGGAGGTTTGGGTACGGCCGTCATGGAATTTATGTCCGAAAACGGTTATTCCCCTACCATCAAACGAATTGGCGTCCCCGATCATTTCATCGAACACGGGACTATCCCTCAACTTTACCGCTTGTGCGGTATGGATGCCGAAAGTATTACAAAAATTTTGATAACAGAAAAATGAAAATTATTATAGCGGGAGCCGGTGAAGTAGGCACCCATCTGGCAAAACTTCTTTCTCAGGAAAATCAGGATATTGTCCTGATGGATACCAATGAAGAGAACTTAAATATTCCCTACAATTTTGAGATAATGACGGTGGTCGGAAATCCGACGTCTATTTCCGATCTGCGATCGGTGGGCGTAAAAGGAGCCGATATGTTTATCGCCGTCACCCCGGAAGAATCGATTAATATGACGGCTTGTATGCTGGCAACCAATCTTGGCGCTCAGAAGACCATTGCCAGAGTAAGCAACAACGAATACATCCTGCCCAAAAACATGGATTTTTTTACCAAACTTGGGGTAGCATCCCTGATTTGTCCCGAAACGTTGGCAGCAGCAGAAATTGTCAACGCCATGAAAGCGCCATGGTCGCGGCAATGGTGGGAATTAGCCGGAGGGAAACTGATTCTTGTCGGCGCTAAAGTGAGGGGCAACGCGCCTATCATCAACAAATTTTTATACGATCTGGCTAAAGGTGAGAAATATTACCACATCGTAGCCATTAAACGTGACAATGAAACAATCATCCCCCGCGGTTCCGACCAGATTTTGTCGGGAGACACCCTGTTTTTTACTACGACCCCTGATCATGTCAATGATATAAAAACCTTGGCCGGAAAAGACGACATTCATATCAACCGCGTGACCATTATGGGGGGTAGCCGGATAGCCCTTAAAGTGTCCGAACTGCTGCCCGACAATATCCGCATCAAAATGGTGGAGAAAGACAAGGAGAAAAGTTATCGCTTGGCCGAGAAAGTTGAAACCAATGTCATGGTTATCAATGGCGACGGACGCAACACGGATTTGCTGATCAGCGAAAACATCAAAAATTGTGATGCTTTTATCGCTTTGACGGAAAATTCGGAAACCAATATCTTAGCCTGTGTGACCGCTAAAAGTTTGGGCGTTCCCAAGACGGTAGCCGAAGTGGAAAACATCGACTATATCCGGATGGCTGAAAAATTGGACATCGGAACGGTAATCAATAAAAAACTGATTGCCGTAAGTCATATTTACCAATTTATGCTGGATGCAGATGTGTCTACCGTAAAATGTATGACTTTTGCAAACGCCGAAGTCGCTGAATTGGTAGCCCGTCCCAAATCCAAAATTACCCGCAAACCGGTCAAAGAACTGAACCTTCCAAAAGACATGACTTTGGGAGGGAAAATTAGCAATGGGAAAACGGAAATCATTGATGGGGAAACTATTATTCAAGCAGGCGACCACGTCGTAGTGTTTTGTTTAGATACCGCTATGCGGAAAATTGAAGACTATTTTAATTGATGAAAGAGACGGAAGACAAGAGTCAGCAAACAAGGCGCAATAAAAATACGGAAGGAACAGGCCTGAACTGGAAATTTATTTGCCGTGTCAGCGGGTCAATGCTTGCGCTCGAATCGCTTTTCATTTTCGCCACCTCCGGCGTCTCAATATATTATAAAGAGTCGCCGCTTGCATTCATACTTTCAGGCATTATTACCCTCGCTTGCGGCTTGGCGATTGCACTGCCTACTAAAATGCATAATAGGATCAAGGTGATCAGCAAAAGAGAAAGTTGCATCAGCGTTACGCTGACCTGGTTTTTATTCACCGTTTTCGGTTCACTCCCATTTCTCCTGAGCAGGGAAATTCCATTACCGGCGGACGCCTTTTTCGAAACATCGTCCGGAATTACTACCACCGGAGCCAGTATACTCACAAATATCGAAGAATTGTCGAAGGGGATGTTGCTGTGGCGACAATTGCTTCAGTGGTTGGGAGGTATGGGTATCATCGTTTTTTCCTTGGCAATCCTTCCCTTGATGGGGGGAGAAGCCGCCCAATTATTTGACGCTGAATCGTCGGGACTTACCCATGACAAATTTCGTCCGCGTGTAGTTCAAATGGCAAAAAGACTTTGGGGGATCTATCTGACACTGACTGTAGTCCTGATATTTCTCCTGACTTTGGGCGGGATGGATATTTTCGATGCGGTATGCCATGCCTTCAGCACCATTTCTACCGGCGGTTATTCGACAAAACAGGCTAGCCTCGCCTATTGGGATTCGGTTTATTTGGAAACAATCATCTGTGTCTTTATGGTCATTGGCGCTATCAATTTTTCCCTGTACTATTTTCTGATTAAGGGACAATTTAAAAAATTCTTCAAAGATGAAGAATTGCGCTGGTTTTTATGCATTATTTTGATTTGTAGTTTGGTTGTCACTTTTGGTCTCTTCTATCAAAACAATCGTCTGATTGATTCGTTTCGATTAGCTATTTTTCAGGTAATCAGTATATTCACGACTACCGGATTTGCTACGGGCGACTTCTGCGATTGGGGGCCGTTTTACTGTATATTGTTCTTGTTGCTGATGGTAGTTTGCGGTTGCGCCGGATCGACCAGCGGCGGATTGAAAACCATAAGAGCAGTCGTTCTGATTAAAAATACATTCAGCGAATTTGCGCGTCTGCTGAATCCAAGGGCTATCATACCGGTCAGACTGAATGGACATGCCCTCTCTTTCGGGGTTGTTCAACGACTGATGGCTTTCGTTTTTCTCTATATATTTATCATTTTTTTCAGTTGGGGCGTACTTATTCTCTCCGGAATGCCTTTTATGGATGCCATGGGCGCTGCTGTAACCGCTATCAGCAATGTAGGTCCGGGATTCGGGGAAAACAGTCCTTCCGGTTCATTCGCCGGAATATCCGATTTTGCCAAATGGTATATGTCGCTATTGATGATTGTAGGGCGTCTGGAAATTTTTACCGCATTGGTGCTGTTTACACCCAATTTTTGGAAGGAATAG
>JAITNQ010000234.1 GCA_031290435.1 Candidatus Symbiothrix sp.
CAAAGGTTTCGTCCTTTCGCAAAACGAGTGCCGGAATGCGGATAAGGGAAGTCCGGAAAAAACAAATGCCGGTGTAGCGATAAAAGAAAACACAATTTATTTGCGGGTAAAAGTGCAGCCGGACGCCACTTGTACTTTTAGTTACAGTAGCGATGGAAAAAAATACCAGCCTTTGGGTAATCCCTTCCAAGCGAGGGAAGGAAAATGGATTGGCGCAAAAATCGGTCTCTTTTGCAGCCGTCCGGTCAGCAACAACGATGGCGGTCGGGTAGAGGCGGACTGGTTCGAAGTGGGGCGGTGAAGGTAAATAAACCGCAAAGAAGCAGAGAGCGCAAAGTAAGCCTTTGCGCTCTTTGCTTCTTTGCGGTTAGTTACAACAATTTTTCTATCATTTTCCGCATCTCTTCTACGCCGGGAAAGCCGGAAAATTTATTTTTCAGTTCGCCGTTAGCATCAAAAATCAGATAGGTGGGGATAGAATTAATCCCGAAACAAATCTTTATATATTTTATTTCATCGTCAGTCAAGTAATACTGCTCATCGCCTATTTCTTCTTTTTTCTTTTCCCATAGGTCTTTAGGTGATGAAGGATCGGTAATATAGACAAAAACTACATCTTTATTTTTTAATTCCGCTTTCATAGGTTTCATATCTTCCATTGCCTGTAGACAAGGACCGCACCATGTAGCCCAAAAATCAATGACAACCACCTTTCCTTTGTAAGAGGAGACAATCGATTCAACCGTTTTTTTATTGTCCGCGTTTGAAGAATAGGCTTGTTTTAGCAAGGTATCATTTTCTGCAAATATAAAATCAGTATAGGTAGGATTTTTAAAGAAAGATTTAATTTCTGCTATTTGCCCCGTGGATAAGGGCTTGCTTTCTCCTAATTGTTGCAGATATGCATGAAGCGCCAGCATATCATAAAACAAACCGGTATCCGAGCCAACCAAGGGAGCCATAATTGTTTTTACTTCCTTTAACCAGTCAGTTAAGGGTAGGCTGTCGATGCGGGGAATATTTAACACACTATTCGCAAGTATTTGTTGAAATATCTTGGGATAATCAGGATTATTGAAACACGGAGGATTGTTAAAATCAAAAAAACGAAGAAAAGAATAGTAGGTTTTATCCGGTTTTACAGGGATAAAAACCGCATCATCTGTTTCTTTTCCGGTCTGTTGATTTTCGTAAAGATAGCGGACCATATCTTCATATCCAAATAAATAGTTTATATAGGTATACCACTTCAATTGTTCATTTAGCATTTGTTTTAAATTTTCAGGTAAATTTTCACCCCCTCCAACAATAATTGATATCTGCTTTTCCGTCCATTGAAGGATATAGTCCATGTATTCTTCCGGTGACATATCGAATCGAAGTTCACTTAAACTATTCGGGTCAATTTTTTTTTGAATAAATTCCACAAACAGCGAGTTTGTTATATCAATTTCTTCCGGTGTTAATCCTTGCCCCTTAATTACTTTTATTTGTATTTTATCCGTTTCATTCAATGATAGGGCTAATTTTGTTTCCTTATCCGGAGACAGGAAGACAGCACCATAATTCTTATCATTGTCATTAATCGAAAGTATTGCATAAGCTGCATTAAAAAGCGGGATAGAAAGAGAAAAACTACCATCCTCAGTCAGTTTAGTTTCATATTCATCAAACTGTTTCGATACTCCGACAACCAAATTAGGAACAGCTACTTTAACCGTAAAGGTTTGTTCAGCCGAAAAAGCGCCTGCAAATTTACCGGTAATCCTTGCTTTTCCGGTGGGCGCAGTCGAATGAGAACAGGCTAATGCCATGATAGCGCAACTAAAAATAAACGCGTGTTTGAAAAAATGGTACATATTGTTTGTTTTTATGGGTGAATATTTATTTTAATTTTTATCAATTTTACATTAGCCTGATCCTATTTCAAATTATGGACACATATTCAGTCCCGTCAATAGAGCGTAACAATATGTGCTAAAATATCCGTTATACATACCCGAGCAGCAAATACCGCCATCCATACGAGCGCCATGAGGTCCAGGGCAACCCCTTTTGGGTGGGGGACATGGTCCAACTTCACCACCACAAACAAAACCGGGCAGCCCACATCTTGGATCATCGCCAGGAACCATTATACCGTCCTCACCACCTCTCACATTTTTCATGTCGCTTTCGCTCATGATTTGCGTAAGCGTTCTTAAATTAATTGTTTTCATACACAAAAGTAATTAAAAATTTTAATAAACTCATTCATAAACTCATTTTGTTGCGTATTTTGCCATAATTGATCGGATTATAGCCTGTTGCCTACAACAAAGGCAACAGTTATTTAACGTTCACATTAAATTCGGTAAAATAGCGCAAATCTTCTATCTTGTAATTATCCGGCAATGGATAACCGTTTACCAAAACAGTGGGTGTTGCACTTAATTTGCTTTTTTCTCGCCATGTCGCGTGTTTTTGAAATTCGGTTTCAATAGCCGGATTATCCATATCCAAACCCATCTCTTTGAAGAATGCGTCGCCCAAAGGTTTCCCTTTCTCAAACCAATCGCTATAAATTTGCCAACTTGCCGCTGTGTCTTTCTCTAAATAAACGGCTATCAGGTATTTGTTAGCAAAATCCAGTTCGGGAGCGAATGAAGACAGGATATATTGGACGCCTATTTTGTTTTCCGTATCTCGTAATAGTTTTTCTACCCGTTTGTGCATCAGGGCGCAAGGATTGCAAAACGGATTGGTGAGGATAGTAAGCTGTAATTTTGCATCCGGATTGCCGAAAAGAATGATAGAATCGGTCTTATTCGTTTCAATAACAGGTCGTTTCTTCAACATCGCCCGGAATACCGCTTCATCGGCTTTGATGCTGTTGATTTCCTGCTTTAAGTAGCTTACCAACCTCCCTTTACTCAAGCTCGGAACTAAAATATTGATACCCAAAATCATTGTACCGAAAATACAGGCGATAATCAGCCAATTAAGCAAACTTGCCATATCAAAATCCGGTAATTGTATCCATCCCAATCCAAGGTTTACCGCAAAAATAAGCCAGAGTAAGGCCTGTACTAGCAGGCAAAGTACGCACCATTGTTTGGCTTTGAATTTTTGGTACCAGATAC
>JAITNQ010000103.1 GCA_031290435.1 Candidatus Symbiothrix sp.
AAAATGAATATGCCTACCGAAGAAGATTTGCAAATTGCAGGATACACCGATTTGCTTCCGGTTGATAAAGCGCAAGAAAGTGCATTGGCCGTTTATCAGCAGGCGATGAGCAGTTTGCCGAAAATACAGGCAGCCGGAAAATCCTTGTCGGCAACCGAAATGGAGTACAAAATCGCCAGAGGACGTTTATTTCCGACTTTATCGGTGGGCGCCGGTTTTTCTACGGGTTTTTCCCGCTTGATGGACGGTAGTGAATACATGTCGTTCAGCGAACAATTGAAAGCCAAGGAAGGAACTTACGTCAATTTTTCGTTGTCCGTTCCCCTGTTCGACCGCTTTGCCCGTTCTTCGGAAGTAAAAAGAAGCCGGCAACGCTTGATAATTGCCCGGAGCGAACACGAAGAAACGCTTCGTCAGGTGTATAGCGAAATCGAACAAACCGTAGCCGATGTCAATGGTTTGTCGGACGAATTCCGTTTTGCACAGAAAAGAACGGAAGCAATGCAAACGGCTCATCAAACGAACCTTCGGAAATACGAGGAAGGTTTGATTAGCGCCATCGAACTGACAACAAGTTCCAACCGGCTACTAAATTCACGGGTGGAAGGACTTTATACGAATTTGAAATATCAATTGAAGTACCAATTATTGCAATACTATAAGGGAGAACCCCTGAACCCCTAAATCCCCTAAAGGGGACTTGGGAAGGCGAGATTTTCAAGCGAATAAAAAAACAGTAAATATAGAAACAAAAATGCAAAACTCCACTCAGCAAAGCCCCCTTCAGGGGGTTGGGGGTAAAATCAAATTATTATGGACATACAATTAGAAAAGAAAAAAGGTATCCGAAAAAAACACATTCCGTATATTATTGTCGGAGTTGTTTTACTGACGGCGTTTGGTTGGCTGATTTTCGGCAATCACAGTTCCAAATTCAATGTGGAACGCAACAAAGTAATGATGCAAGCCGCTACAAAGGGCGAGTTTAACGATTACATCCGGGTAAACGGGCAGGTGCAACCGATTAATACCATTCAATTGAGCGCGATTGAAGGCGGAATGGTGGCAGAAAAAGTAGTGGAAGAAGGTTCAATGGTCAGACGTGGCGAAGTGATTATCCGCCTGACCAATTCGATGTTAAATCTGAATATCCTCGACAGCGAAGCGCAATTAGCTGAAAAACAGAATTTCCTGCGCAATACACAAGTGACGATGGAACAGGAGCGCCTGAACCTTCGCAAGGAAAAACTGCAATTGGATTTGGATATTGAACGCAAAAAGCGCAAATACGAGCAATACCAAAAACTCTACGAAGAAAAACTGACTTCCAAAGAGGAGTATTTACAGGCAAAGGAAGATTACGAATTTGCGGTAAAAGGAAGCGAATTGGTGATTGAACGCCAAAAGCAAGATTCTATTTTCCGCGGCATTCAGGTGGAACAGATGGAAGAAAGTTTGAACAATATCCGCCGGAATTTGATTTTGGTTCGTCAGCGAGTCGATAATTTGGACGTTAAATCTCCGGTGGACGGGCAATTGGGATTGTTGGATGTTGAAATCGGACAATCGGTTGCGAGTGGCGCGCGTATCGGACAAATCAGCGTTTTGTCGGATTACAAGATTGAAGCTCTGATTGACGAGCATTATATCGACCGCGTGAAAAACGGTTTGGCGGCTACTTTCGAGCGTCAGGACAAAACCTACGATTTGGTTGTCCGCAAAGTATATCCCGAAGTGCGTGACAAACAATTCAAGACCGATTTCATATTCTCCGGAGGACGTCCCGACAACATCCGCGCCGGACAAACCTATTACATCAATCTGCAATTGGGACAACCTGTGGAAGCCGTATTAATTCCGCGCGGCGCTTTCTATCAGAATACCGGCGGGCAATGGATATTTGTGGTCACACCCGATGAGAAAAAAGCCGTTCGCCGGCAAATACGCATCGGACGTCAAAACCCAACGTACTACGAAGTGCTGAGCGGTTTGGAACCGGGAGAAAAAGTAATTACTTCGAGTTATGATAATTATGGTGATGCACAGGAGTTGATTTTTAAATAAAAGCCGGACAAGCGTTCTTTGACATATTGGTTTACACGATTTTTATTAAAAAATTGTTTTTGTCGGAAAAATCATGTATATTTGCCGAATGTAAAACAATTAAAAATACAAATGTAATAAAATAGCTTTATTATGGATAGTCTTTTATTAAATCGTATTACGATAAATTCCGGTATTTGTAATGGAAAACCGGTTATTCGCAGGATGCGTTTTACAGTAGCGCAGATGTTGGAACTTATTGCTTCCGGTATGACTTTTGATGAAATTTTAGCTGATTATTCATACATTGAACGTGATGATATTTCTGCATGTTTATTATACGCTTCATTTGTAACAAACAATAAAGGAATGATAACTATTAGTGAGTTGGTATAAATGATGGAGTTACGTTTCCTTGTAGATACTCAATTGCCTTCCTCCTTAGCTGAATTTTTGAAAAGAAGAGGTTTTGATGCAAGCCATGTTATCGATTATCCGAAAGGAGCCTTAACATCAGATAAGGAAATTATTGCTATTGCAAAAAATGAATTAAGAATTATCATTACCAAAGACAGTGATTTTATGGATTATTTTCTTCTAAAAGGTTATCCTCCTGCAATCCTGTTATTGCAATTAGGTAATATTAAAAACAGTGAATTATTTGCACTTCTCAAAAGATTTATGGAACAAATAACTTCTTTTTATGCCACAGAAGTCACAAAATTTCTCATTATAAAAAAAGACAAGATTATTTTCTTTTGATTATTGATTTTATATCAATCAACAAAAGCGTGTAAACCAATATAAAAAGTTTACACGTTTTTTGTTTTGTATAAAGTAAAAAAATAATTTTCAAATAAAATAGTTATGAACAGTTTACAAAATTTTTTATTTGTGTTGAAGCGTTTTACGACTTCATCCCTTATTAATATTCTGGGACTTTCGGTCGCATTAATCGTCTTTTTTGTTGTATTGTTGCAGGTGTATTATGATTTCACTTTCGACCGCGGATATACCAACGCCGATAAAATCGTACAATTCAATATTTTTCAAAGCGATGAAAACGAAACCGGAATTAGTACGAATATCAATTTCCAAATTCCCGCCCAAATCAATGACCGCTTGCCGGAAGTGGAAGCTTTTTGTATGCTCTATAATGCGGGAGAAGGAGCTTTTGATATAGACAAAGAGGGCGACAATGTGCCGGAAACTCATCAAATGCGGAATATATATGCTACACAAGGCTTTTGGAAAGTTTTTTCTCCCAAAATACTCTGGGGCGATACGACCGGCATTTTCTCCGCTCCCGGCTCGGCTATGATTTCTGAAAAGACGGCGCAACGCTTGTTCGGCACTGAAAATCCCGTAGGAAAAAACATTCGTTATCATTACGGAAACGGTCAAAAGTTGACCATTCTGGCGGTTTACCGCGATTTTCCGGAAAATGCTTCGCTCAACAACGGAGTTTACACATATCTACCCGAACAAAGCAAATCGGAATGGAGTTATAGCGCTTATTTTTTGATTAGTCCCGACAATTTGGCCACAGCAAACGAAAAAATCGATACGAAGGATTTTATTGAAGAAGAAATAATCAAGTATCTCGAAGAACATCCGGAAATGATTTATCAAATACAATTATCTTCCTTAAATGACTTGTACCTGAATAATTCCGGCAATAACGGCAAACGCATCAATACCACCCTTTCACTTTTAGCGATAGGAATACTCACTTTACTGATTGCTTTTGTCAATTTTGTCAACCTTTCGTTGGCTATGGCTCCTTCGCGCGTTCGAGGCATTAATATCCGCAAAATATTGGGTGTTAATAAAATGTCATTGCGATTTACCATCGCGATGGAAAGCGTGTTGTTTACGGTACTTTCCATTACCATCGCTTTTATGGGCATGTATATGCTGAAAGGAAGCGTTTTTGCACAAGAATTGTTTCCCACCATCGACTTTTCCTTGTGGTCTCATGCGGGAGTTTTGGCAACAGCATCGGGAGTCATTCTGTTGTTGGCTTTTGCCATCGGACTTTACACGATGCGTTACAGCACTTCGTTCGACGAATCGGAAGCTTTGAAAGGTTCGTTTGCCGTAGGCGTGAAAGGAATTAAACTGCGCAATGTGTTGATTACCGTTCAATTTGCGACAGCTATCGTACTGATATGTATTTCTATCTTTATCAAGAAACAAAACGATTACATGATGAATTACGATTGGGGCATTCCGAAAGAGAATATCGTATATCTGCCGCTTGCCGGATTGGGTGAAAGCGCCCAATCTTTCGGACAAGAACTGTTGCGCGACCCGCGAATTAACGATTATTGTATTACGCGAGCCTTGCCCGGACGAGTGGAAATGAGTTGGGGACGTCAATTTGAAGGGCAACAAATCAGTCTCTTTGTTTGGTCGGTGGACGATCGTTTTTTCGATTTCTTTGATATAAACATCGTTGCCGGACGCAAACCCGAACATATAGATTCGATAGTGTGTCAAATTGTTGTTAATGAAGCCTTTTTGAAAAAATATAAATTTGATGAAAGCATTGTCGGCAAAGATTTCAACGCTTTTGGTCCCGGACGCATACAAGCCATTGCGAAAAACATCAATTTTCAATCTTTGCACGATTCCATTGTGCCGATGGCGTTTGGCGTGCTTTCCCAATGGCAGCAATTCCAGTATTTCTTAGTTAAATTTACCGGAAGTGAAATACCCAGCACCATTCAGCACATCGAACAAACTTGGACAAAATTCAGCAAAGAACCATTCAACGCGCACTTCCTTGACGAAGATATGGACAAGTTATATCAAAAGGAAAGCAACATGGCGAAATTGATTGGTTTGTTTGGATTTATCATTGTCATCATTGCAGTCATGGGCGTTTACGGCTTGATTTTGTTCAACACCAAATACAAGGCGAAAGAAATCGCCATCCGGAAAGTAAACGGCTCAAGCATAACAGAAATAATGCTGATGTTGAACCGTTCCATTCTCATTCAATTGGGTATTGCATTTATCATTGCCATTCCAATTGCCTATTATGTGACCTATAAGTGGTTTGAAAATTTCGCTTACAAAACGACTATTTATTGGTGGGTATTTTTGCTGGGCGGAGCCATCATTTTAATCATTACGCTGCTTACCGTCAGTGTCAGAAGCTATCAGTCGGCAAGTGTCAATCCGACGAAAGCCTTAAATAAGGAGTAATTGTAAATAAAAAGATAAAATGAATATTTTAAGCACTCACAAACGGGTACGTTTTTTCCTCTGGATAAACGTTACGGGATTAGCTATCGGACTTGCCGCTTCCATCGTGCTGGTTTTATTCGTCGTAAACGAACTGAGTTATGACAAACATTTTGCGAACAGCGAACGCATTGTGCGCTTAATCAATGCGTTGGAAATAAAAGGCGAAACGCAAAATATGGCTATCACGCTGCGAAAGGCTTATACGGAACTTCCCGAAAAAGCGCCGGAAATAGAAGCTGCCACGCAAATACTCCGAGACAGGCAGGTAGAAATCATCCATGAAACGGAACATTTTCAAAACCTGAATTATCTGACTGTGGATTCGAGCTTTTTCAAAGTATTCCAATTAAAATTTATTGAAGGAACACCTGACAAGGCTTTGGAAGCTTCAAATGCAACAGTGATTACCCGCAAACAAGCTGAGATAATCTTCGGCAGCGTAAGCGAAGCCATTAATCAAGCCATTTGCATCGGCAACGGCAACAATGAATTTACCATAACAGCAATCGTAGAAGAACTTCCCGTCAATACGCATTTTACATTCGATATATTGACGCGCATCTCAGGGGAAGCTGCATCGTATAAGGGTTTGGAATATTTCACTTATTACCTGATAAAGTCCAAAGTGCCGCTAAAAGAAGCCATGTCTTCCATCGAAAAAGAATATACTTCGATATTGACGCCTTTTGCAGCCCAATTCAATGCCAAAGCGTATGGAATTACCGAAAAATTGACGGATATTTATTTACATTCAAAAGCTGCATGGGGTCTGGGAAAAACCAATGACATGAAATTCGTCTGGTTACTGACCATTATCGCTTTGATTATTTTGGCGCTGGCAATTGTCAATTTTGTTAATCTGTTTATGGCGCAAGGCGAAACCCGCATGAACGAAATCGGTATCAGGAAAGCCAACGGCGCAAGCATCAAGGATATTGTCCGGCAATTTTTTTTCGAAGTTTCCGGGATTGTACTGATTGCTTTTGTCGCCGGTCTGTTTTTGACCGTCATTGCTACGCCTTATTTTGCCCAACTGATACACAAGGATATTGATTTGATCCAATTGATGAACCCTGGGTTTATCGGATGTATGGCGGCGCTGTTTGTGCTTACCGTTACCTTGTCGGCGGGCTATCCCTCGTTTTACATGAGCCGGTTTACACCTTTGGACATTCTGGCTAAACGATTGAAATTTTCCAAACGGCGGCTGACAACTACCTTGATTGTATTTCAATCCATTATTACCATTGTGCTTATTTCTTACATACTGGTGATGAACAAACAAACGGATTACTTGCAAAAACTTCCAAAAAATTACAATCCCGAAAACGTTATGAATGTATCTGTCAATCAGGAAATTGGCGAAAACTATGAATCTTTTAAACAGGAACTGCTCAACACGCCCGGCATCCAAAAAGTAAGCGGTGGAGGTCATACTATCGGCGGTGGAGCAAGCGGTCAAGGTATCGCTTTATTGGAAGACCGCGAAAACGTACAACTGATAAACGAATACCGTATTCTGGCAGGACTTTGCGAATTGATGGAATTTCAACTGGTAGAAGGCGAATTTTTCAGGGAAAATGCACCGGATAGTGAGAACAGTATTGTCTTGAATGAATCTGCGGTGAAGATGCTGGGTTTGCAATTGCCGGTGGTCGGAAAACACGTGGATTATAAAGGAGATGCCGAAATCATCGGCGTAGTCAAAGATTTTATATACTCCAACCCAACCGACCCTGTTCAGCCTTTGGTTTTAAGTAATTATGAAAAAAATGCGTATGCTATTTACATCCGGTTCGAGAAAAATATCAGCCGGATGGAGGCGCGGGAATTGGTATTGAGGGTTTCCCAGAAATTCGAGTCGGAATTTGTCATCAATCCGGTGTGGAGCGAAGTTATTTACACTAAAAAGGTTGATAATATGAAAATGCAAGCCAAAGTGGT
>JAITNQ010000056.1 GCA_031290435.1 Candidatus Symbiothrix sp.
CCTGCTTCGTAGAAATAGGTTTTTATTTTGCTCCATGAGAAGAAGTTGGGATGGACAATCTGATTGCTGTCACCGGTGAGTATGAAGTGTGATTTTTGTTTCAGGGAAGCCAGGATACATTTCAGTTGAATGTTTGTAATGTCCTGTACCTCATCCACCATGATATAATCGTAATAGGGTTGTACTTTTTGCAGATATTCGTAACAGAGGATATTGGAGTCGTACCGGTTTTCTTCTTTCATCCAATCAATATATTTGAGAAACAGCGGATAAAGCCGCTCCCGCTCTTGTACGGAAAAGATGGATTGTTTGACGCCCAAATCAAGGTATTCTGCCTGTGAAAGCCATGCGCTGTGTACGGGCGAACCGGTGATTACGCCTTTAAATTCTTCGAATACGCGATACGGCTCGTTGATTTTAAGCGATTGTGCGTACCGATTGAACCAGCCTTCAAAATGCTTGAATTCAACTTCTCTGCCTTCGGGTTTCTTCCACAATGCCAGATAATCTTTCAGCGACAGAAATTCAGCTTCCTGATGCTCATTGTCGTATCCCGACGAATAATAAATGCTTGAAGCATTATCTACCAGATACTTCGACAGCGAAATGTAAGCCACCGTTCCGTGTAAACTTTTTAGTTTTTCCAAGACCAGAGCCGTTTTTCCGCTTCCGGCAGAGCCGACAATAATCAGCGGAGGTTGAAGAGCATAGATGGACTGCTGAAAATCGTCGAACGAAATGAATTTGTTGAGTGTATGTACCGATTTACGTTTGGGGTTGAGATAAGTCAGCGGCGTACTGTTTTCCGTTTCTTTTTCAGGTGATCCTACCGGCACAAATTGATTTTCGTCAATAGCCGCCCCGCGCAAAAACCGGCTGTGCGCATAGTTATGGTCTTTGATAACTTCTAATAAAAGAAGATATTTTTGATTTTCATACGACACGAAATTGAACAATAGCCGGTCACGAATATCCAAGCGCGCCCTGTAAAATCCGGTGTCAGGCATTTTGCGCACATCCGCGCTTTTGAAGTCGCCCGTTTGCAGTTGTTTCAGGGTTTTTGAAAACGATTTTTCAACCGATTTTATATCTAAATCACTGTGAAATAATATATCAAATATAACCGGATTTGCTATCGTTAAATTCTGCGTTGTTGTTTTCTTAGACATGATGATTTGAAATTATTTTCTGCAAAAGTAATATTTTTTAATAAGAATAGCACGCCCATCTACTAAAACTTTTTTTGAGGCGCATTAACAAAACCGGCAACAAGTACACCATGCTTACCATAGTTTTTTTAGCTAAAAAACCTTCCGTATCAAAAAGAAATTGTACATTTGCAGTGTTTTTTAATCAAATTCATTATGGCAAATATAAAATGTATTGGTATTCTTACCTCAGGTGGTGATGCACCCGGTATGAACGCAGCTATTCGTGCAGTCACAAGAACCGCTATTTACAATGAATTGGAAGTGAAAGGTATCTACCGGGGATACAAAGGATTGCTAACCGGAGAAATAGTACCCTTCAAAACGAATAACGTCAGCAATATCATCCAACAAGGAGGCACCATCCTGAAAACCGCCCGTTGTGTAGAATTTAGGGAACCGGAAGGTCGCAAAATTGCTTACGAAACTTTGCAAAAAGAAGCGATCGACGCTTTGGTCGTAATCGGAGGAGACGGTTCGTTAACCGGCGCTCGCATTTTTGCACAGGAATATGAATTCCCGATTGTGGGTTTGCCCGGCACCATCGACAACGACCTCTATGGCACCGATACCACCATCGGATACGATACGGCTTTGAACACCATTATGGAAGCTGTCGACAAAATCCGGGATACAGCCTCCTCGCACGAACGCCTGTTTTTCATTGAAGTAATGGGTCGTGACGCCGGTTTCTTAGCCTTAAACGGCGCCATAGCGTCCGGAGCCGAAGCGGCCATTATCCCCGAAATATGGACAGAGGTAGATCAATTGGAAGAACTCATCAAAAACGGGTTCCGCAAAAGCAAAAACAGCAGCATCGTATTGGTTGCGGAAAGTGAGATTACCGGAGGCGCCATGGGTATGGCAGAGCGCGTACAAAAAGAGTATCCGCAATACGACGTCCGCGTCACTATTCTCGGACATATCCAACGAGGAGGCTCCCCCACTGCCTGCGACCGTATTCTGGCCAGTCGTATGGGAGAAGCCGCCATTGACGCCCTGATGGAAGACCAGCGCAATGTGATGATTGGTATTCAGAACGACAGCATTGTTTATGTGCCTTTCTCCAAGGCCATCAAGAAAGACAAGCCCATCAACCGCGATTTACTGAACACCTTGCGGATATTATCTACCTGACAACAGATTCATTTTCCGCTGAAATTCACGGCATCGAAAAGTAACGAAGGAATACGCAAAGGTGAAATCGTACGCGGGTCGTTGCCTACTTCAAGAATGTTTTGCCAAAGCGTCAGTAAGTTTCCGGTAATGTTCATCTCATTGACCGGCTTTACGGCTATGCCGTTTTCAACTAAAAATCCTTCGATTCCAAACGAGAAGTCGCCTGTTGTGCTATTGCTGTTTCCTCCATTAAATCCGGTTATCCAGATACCTTTGTCCAATGAAGCCAGCAGCTGATCGAAATTTTTATCGCCATGACGCAGCGTAAGAATAGAAGGAGACTGGATGGTCGGTTCCATATTCAGTTTGCCGCCATAATAAGTATCAATGTAATATTGATTCAAAATGCCGTTTTCTATGACATTGAATTTTTTAGTGGCAACACCCTCTCCGTCGAACCAACGGGATCCCCTACCCTTTTTAAGATGCGGATCGTCGGTAAGCGTAATTCTATCGGAGATGATTTTTTGCCCCAATTTATCTATCAAAAAAGAAGATTTCTGCTGAATCGCACTACCTTGTAAAGCCGATACCAAAGGGGAAAGCAGACGAGAACCGGATAAATTATCCACAATCATCTTGTACACACCCGTTTTTATCTTTTTCTGACCTAATTTACGCACGTTCCTTTCGTAAGCTTTTTTTCCTATATCTTTCTTTTGCAGGTCTTCCCAAAAAACAGCAGCATCGTACCAAGCAGCAGACGGACGGGTATCGCCTCTTCCCTTCAGGACAGTTCCGGCCGACAAACTGAAATAAGTAGATTCCGATTCACCTTCGAAACCATTACCGGCAATGATATATGAATCACAGGTGCCGTCGGAATAATCCGAAGTAACCGAAATCAAGCGTTCGTCGGTTTTATAAACCTCATTTACATTCGCTTTTAACAAAGCTAATTTTTCGTCTACCGATATTTTTTCAATACTTGCATCGTAAGTAGCCAAACCCTTTCCATCACCTTTGTATAAACGGGCGGGATCGGCCAATTTTCTGAATTCATCTTTAGCCAAATAACGGGTAGTAGCGATTCCATTGGAAATAAATTTCTCCAATTCCTTTTTATCCAATCTATTGGTTGTGAAAGAAGCATACCGGCCATCAACATACAGTTGTATACTCAATCCGTTCTCAGCCGACTGTTCCAAACGGTCTAAACGGGTATCACGGTATTCGAAAGAGTTATCCGTTCCGGAATAAACCGCAACACGCGCATCCGAACAACCTTTCTCTAAAGCATATTGCAAAGCCCATTGAGCCAATTCTTTGTTTTCTTGCTTCATAATAATTATACACCTCCTACTGTTAATTGTTTCACTAAAACCGACGGTAACCCTTGCGAAACCGGGCAGCTTTGTCCGTCTTTTCCGCAAGTCCATGCGCCTGGGTCGATTTTCAGGTTATCGGCAACCATGATAATATCGGCCAAAGCCTTGGGGCCGTTTCCTATAATATTAATATCCTTAATGGGCTGTGTCAATTTTCCGTTTTCTATCAGGAAACCGGATTTTACGAAAAATGTAAAATCTCCTTCACCTATTTGCACCTGTCCGTTCGTGAAATTATCCACAAAAATGCCTTTTTTTACACCGGCAATAATGTCTGCCTCTTTGGTATTCCCATTTTCCATATAAGTTGAACGCATACGTGGAATCGGGATAAAACGAAATGATTCACGGCGTCCGTTGCCGGTAGGAGCTACACCATAAAATTTTGCGCTGATGCGATCGTGCAGATAGGAGGTAAGTACACCTTCGGTTACAATTGCCGTTTTTTGAACAGCTATGCCTTCATCGTCAAAATTAATAGACCCTCTGTCGTTTACAATGGTGCCGTCGTCGACAATAGTAATGTTTTTGTTGCAAATCAATTTACCGAGTTTATCGGAGAAAATCGAAATGTTTTTCCGGTTGAAATCGGCTTCAAAAGCGTGACCGATAGCTTCATGCAAAAGGATGCCCGAACCACCGGCGCCCATAACGACCGGCATTTCTCCTCCTTTCGGTTTCACGGCGTCAAACAGCATAGCCGTTTGCTTCACGGCCTCTTGCGCAATCTCCTCTACTACCGCATCCGTCAGGAAAGAAATATCCATCCGTGCAGCCCTTGAAGAAAATCCGTTTTCTAATTTATCGCCTTGCTGCATAACGCAGTTGCCGTAAAGTCGAACCATAGGGCGAACATCTTGGCAAAGCCTTCCTTCCGAATTAAAATACAGGACATAAGTAGTATCGTCATAGAGGGCTGCATTTACTTTGACAACCCTTGCATCCAATTCAAATATCCGTTTGTTTATCTGCTGTAGATAGGGAATTTTATTTTGAATCGATTCTTCTTCCCATGAATGAAGAATCGGATAATAATTTTTAAAAACTTTTGCTTCCGTTTTTACAGACGGAACCTTCGACTGTCCATTGGCAATACGTGAAGCCACCCTGGCTGCTTTCATCATTTCGTTCGGATTTATGTCTTCTACAAAAGCATACCCCTGCTGATCACCGGACACAACGCGAATTCCCACGCCATAATCAATATTGGAACCTGCCCGGTTCACGGCGCCATCCTGCAAAACCAAAGAATTGGAAAAAGTGTGTTCAAAAAACAAATCGGCATAATCTCCACCCTTTTCCAAAGCGACTGCCAACACTTTTCTCAGGTCGCTTTCATTTACATTAAAATGTGCTAACATCATCTGGTAAATTTTCTTTTTTAATGTAGAGGGGCGAAGAAAAAATCCTTCGCCCCCCGATTTTATCCTTTGCAGGATAATTTATTTTGCTTTAAGTTCTTGCTGTTTCTGTTGTTTCCTGCTCTGAATTTCATAAGCAATCGGAGCTGCTGTGAACAGAGAAGAGAAAGTACCGATAAATATACCAATCAACATTGCGAATGAGAAACTACGAATAGCATCACCGGCAAAGATAAATATGATGATTAATACTACAAATGTACTCATACTCGTGTTGAATGTCCTGTCCAAAGTAGAATTAAGCGCTTCGTTAAACAGTTCGTATTTCGACCGTTTCGGATAAAGATGCGTGTATTCTCGCACACGGTCGAAGATAACCACCTTATCATTGATAGAATAACCGATAACCGTCAAAACGGCGCCGATAAATGTCTGATCCACCTCCATAGAGAAAGGAACAAAGCCCCATAAGATTGAGTAGGCTCCTATAATAAAGAGTGCGTCTCCCGCGAGCGCCGCAATTGACCCCACACTATACGATACATCTCTGAATCGCAATAAGATATAAAGTCCGATGGCAATCACAGATAAGAAAACCGCCCAAATAGCGCCGGTTTTGATATCTTCGGCAATACTTGGCCCCACTTTTTGAGAACTTTGTATATAGTCGCCCACGAATTGTTCGTAGGTAGTGCCTTCTTTCATCAAAGGTTTTAGCCCTTCGTACAATTTGTCGGTTACTTCTGCATCTACAGTCGGCGAATTATCCGTAATTTTATAGTTGGTGGAAACGCGTATCTGATTGGATGAAGTAATGGTAATTACACTGGGCACGTGATCCGGGAAGAAAGGATCCAGCAGTTCTTGCGCTTCAATAGTATTCACCGGTTGGTCGAAGCGAATCGTATAGTTCCGTCCTCCTGTAAAGTCGATACCTTGATTCAGCCCTCGGAATACGAAAACAAGAATACAGATAATAACGATTGAGGAGTTGACAATATAGACTATCTTTTTATTTTTGAAGAAATTGAAAGAGGGATTTACTAAGAAATTCTTCATTATCGGAGTGGTGAATGTCAGATTCAGCAATTTACCTTTTCCCATAAAGTATTCGTAAGTAACACGTGTCAGGAACACTGCCGTAAAGAATGATATCACAATACCGATAATTAAAGTAGTGGCAAAACCACGAATAGGACCCGTACCGAAAACGAACAGGATGATACCGGTAATGATAGAGGTAAGGTTGGAGTCGAAAATAGCGGAGAAAGCTTTTCTATATCCTTCTTCCACTGCTTTTTTCAAATTTTTTCCGCCTCTGATTTCTTCTTTGATGCGTTCATAAATCAACACATTCGCATCTACAGCTATGGCCAAAGCCAATACGATACCTGCAATACCCGATAGTGTCAGTACGGCATGGAATGATGCCAGTACACCCATTGTAAAGAACAAGTTAAGCAATAAAGCGCTATCAGCGACCAATCCCGGCTTCCAACCATACACAAATATAAGATAAGCCATTAAGATGATAAGCGCAAACAAGAAAGAAATGAAACCCTTACTGATAGCTTCTTGTCCCAAAGAGGGGCCTATGACGTCTTCCTGTACAATGCGGGCTGGAGCCGACATTTTTCCGGATTTCAATACATTTGCCAAGTCTTTGGCATCTTCCGGCGTAAATTGACCGGTAATATTGGAACGTCCATTGGATATCTCAACTTGCACAACAGGGGCAGAATACACATGGTTATCCAAGACGATGGCAACAGGTTTGCCGATATTTTCCTTGGTCAAACGCGCCCATTTTTTAGTGCCATCGGAATTCATGGTCATATTTACTTCCGCAAATTTGGAATTTTGCGAAAATTCATCGTTCGCACCGGATACGACGTCACCTTCTAAAGGCGCTTTGCCATCGCGAGTGGTTACTTTCAAGGCATACAGGGAGAAAAAGTTTTCTGCTTCATCTATCGCTTTCACGCCCCATACCAATTTCAATTGACGCGGAAGCGCTTCTTTTACCTGACGCATATTGAAGTATTTGTCTATCTGATTCATATCGCGCTTGTTTACGATACCGACAACGCATCCGTCTGTAGGTTGTTGCGGTGAGAGATTCGTAAACAAAGCGAAAAGCGGATAATTTTTAGTATAAGTATCCAGCATTTTATTGACGCTGTCTGTTGCCTGAACTTCAGCCAATTTGCTTTCAAACTGGCTAATAGCGGAATCACTTACCGATGCGCTTTCGTTATTGACAATTGTAGTGTCGTTCGTGCTACCCGTTACAGTATTGTTTTCCGCGGGCGTATTTTCGGTATTCAGGGCAATCGGTTCTACAACAGTTTTGTCCAAAGCGTTGGCAATAGAATCTCTGATAATGGCATTTGCAGCCAATAGCGCCTGATGAATTTCTTTTTCTTGAAATGTTTCCCAAAATTCCAAGTTGGCGCTACCTTGCAACAAAGTACGTACCCGTTCAGGTTCTTTTATACCCGGTAGTTCGATAGATATGCGTCCGTCGGTTTCCATTTTTTGGATGTTGGGCGCTACCACACCAAAGCCGTCGATACGGGTGCGAAGTACGTTGAATGAATTATCAATAGCGCTGTTTAATTCTTTTCTCAATACGCTTTCTACTTGTGCATCGGTACTTTGTGGCGTAATTTTATCTTTCAGCTCAAATGTGCTGAAGACCGCGGATAAGCGTGCGCCCGGATCTAATTTATGGTATTCTTCTGTAAATAAAGATATATAATCTTTGTTACTATTTGCCTGACGTTCGGTAGCATTTGCCAATGCTTGGTTGAAAAGCGGATTCGGATTATTATTCGCCAGCGATTTTAGCACATCGGCCACGCTGAGTTCCATAATCACACTCATACCGCCTTTCAGGTCAAGGCCTAAATTGATTTCCATTGTACGGCTTTTTTTTAGGTTATAACCCAACCATACTTTCTGTGTAGCAAGAGAATCAAGATAAAAATTCTCCTTTTCAGGGACTCCGCCGGAATATTCTTTTGCTTTTTTGTAATAATTATTTGTCACGAATGTAAATGACAAATAAAACATACAAACCAAGGTCAGCAATACCGCGAAGACCGTTATAAATCCTTTGTTTTGCATTTGACTTTTATTTTATTTTTGACATTAATTTAGCTTTAGGCTTATTTTTCAGCCTGCAAATATAGTGTTTTTTAAGCAATTGAGACCAAAAAACAGGGAGAAATATTTACTATTTATATGATTATTTAAAAATTTGCTTTTAATTAACGATTTCTTCAATGACATATTCCGGTCTTTCCTTCACTTCATCGAATAAAATACCGATATATTGGCCTAAAAAACCAATGGTGAGTAATTGTATTCCGCCAAAGAAAATCACAACTATCATAATGGAAGTCCAGCCCGATTCGGCATTGGTATAGCCGAAAATCTTACCAAACACATACCACAAGGCCATGAGTACGCCTATCAACACGGTGATAAATCCTATACTGGTTGCCAAAAGCAAGGGCTTTTTCGAAAAATACAGTAAAGCGGTGGATGCAAATGAAAACATTTTTTTCAGCGGATACTTGGTTTCTCCAGCAAAACGCGCTTCACGTTCATAATAAAAAGGAACTTGCTTGAAGCCAATCCATGAAATCAGTCCGCGTATGTATTTTCCTCTTTCTTTGAAACGGATGAATTCTTGTATAATACGTGAATCTATCAACCGGAAGTCGCCGGTGTCTAAGGGAAAATCAATTTCCGACAGGCGATTGAGGATGCGATAAAATATTTTGGCCGACCACAATTTGAATTTACTTTCACCTATTCTCTTTTTGCGCACGCAATATACCACATTCGCCTGCTCTTCCGCTTGTTTGCGCAGCAAATCCGGAATAAGTTCGGGCGGATCCTGCAAGTCGGCGTCTATAATGATGGCAAAATCGCTGTTACAATGGTGAATTCCCGCTGTTACAGCTTTCTGGTGTCCGAAATTCCGGGAAAAATTGATTAGTTTTACAAACTTGTCTTTTTCACTGATATTCCGGAGAATAGCCAAAGTCCCATCTTTGCTCCCGTCATTGATGAAGATGATATGGGAATCAAAGTCCAGATCGGTCAACACATTTTTAATCCGGTTGTAAGTAGTTTCAATCACCGCTTCTTCATTATAGCACGGAACGATAATACTTAAAGTCTTCATATTTGTATGCAAATGTTAATCTTTAAAATTATTTTTTGAATGTATAATATTTATTGAAAACAAAATTCAGTACTGTATAGAAAACAATTCCTATCAACTGACAAATATAAGCAAAATTTACGCTATATCCATGATTCAGGAGACAAAATTGAAAGGTATTGATTTTAAGATAAGTATTCAGCCCATTAACAAGCAATAATTGAAGACCGAAACAAACCGCAAAGGCAATGAAGAACCGGTAAAAATCTACCTTCCAGTTTTTATTACTTTTGAATGTCCATGATCGGTTCCAAAGGAAGCTATTCACTAAACCTACTATATAACCAATTGTATTTGAGGTAGAAACGACTAACGAGGACACAGATTCGTTATTGCCGATTCCAAACACAACACGCATCATGAACCAAATGGTCAGAGCGGTCAGTAAAGTATTCATTATCCCCACAATTCCGTATTTGAGCGCTTGAATCAAAAACCCGTTTTGCATACTTACCAAAATTTGGATTTTTGTAATTCCCTTTGAATATCTTCTTCCGAAAATACTTTTACATTGGTAACAATAAATCCATTATCAATAAAGTTTCCATACTGATTACACTCGAAAATAGCCTGTTCCAGCATCACTTTGATATCAATACTGATAGTGACTAAAAATAACAATGAGAAATAGTTATTCGCAATTTGCAGATTTTCCGTAATTCCCCCATATTTTTGTATATAATAGGGAATTTCTTTCGCTATCAAATCCTGTTGATATTGTGAGAAATTTTTCAACCGGTTGGATTTAAAGAAAGCGAAAAAACGCAGCAAATCGTCTTTCCCCCCCAAACCGGTAGAAATGAAAACTTGTTTTTCATCGGAAAATTCGGATTCCAAAGTAATTTTTGCATGGAGTAAAGACATGGTAACCCAATCGTCCTGATGGTTCTCATTGTAGGATTCGATAGCGCGATAAGCTTTTACATCCGCCGAAACAGCTAAATAAGCCAATGCGTATTTTATTTCTACGAAAGAAGAAGTCGGCGATTTCAGAATTTCTATCTGCTCTTCAATATTGCTTTTCACTGCCTTATTTTTCAGCTCTTCTGAAAAACGAAAATATTCCATTTGTTTTTCAACGGAAATATTGGTTTCCAGAACATGCAAATTGCCTTTTATCCTTTCTAAGGAATGTTGGAGTTCCTTAAATGCATCATTATCATTTTTCATATTTGTACGTATAATTTTCTTTCCTTTTAAATAGGCCGTAAATATAGAAATATATATTCACAAAAGCATGAAATAAATCAAAAAAAGGAAGGATAAGATAAATTTTTTCCAAATGCAAGCCGGAAGCTGTTCTGTTTATTACATATAATTGTGAAAAAACCCGGACGAAAAAGCAAAACAAGGCTATTCCGGGCGCCAAAAAATCGAAGGTTTGCGAATAGGGATATCCGAGTAGGATACAGGCAATGAAACCAATCCAGAAACAGCATCTTACAAAAATTTCAGAACGCCACAAAGCACAGGGTCCGGATTTGTAAAAAGCGGAAGTAATCGCACGGTCGGTTTTCCATTTTTTCCAATCGTAATGATTATTGATACTTGCTATGACAACGCTTTTTGCAGAAAGTTCAACAGTGGTATTTTTCCAGCTTGCTATTTCGTTGATAAATAAATCGTCTTCTCCTTGCTGCAATATCCGGTGTTTCACAAATCCTCTTTGTTCGGTAAAATGATTTTTTGCATAAGCCAAATTTCTACCGTTTCCTGCGTAAGGATTTTTGAATAAAGCCAATGAAATCATTTTCAAATTGGAGAAAAAGTAATCGTAAGCCCTGAATTTAGACGCAATCCCTTTTCGTTTCTCCATGGCGGAGAATCCCAATACAATTGTTTTATCACGGAAATGACGGGCCATTGATGAAATCCAGTTTTCACTTTTTATTTTTCCATCAGCTTCCGTGAATAAAAGTATTTCATATTTAGCGGCTTTGATCCCCAGCGTCAAGCCTAATTTTTTTCGGCTCACATTTTTAGTATCTTTCGGAATATGTGTAGCATACAGATTCTCATATTGTCTTTTCAACTGCAGCAAGGTATTTTCATTTTCATCTGAAAGCCCATCGGTTACCACTATGACTTCAAATTCAGGGTAATCTTGTTCCAAAATAGGTGGAAGAAGCGTATCTAAATCGCAGTAATTGTTTTTTATGCAAACAATTACGGAAACAGGAGGTTGATAGGAAGGGATGCTGATCTTATTTTTGGCGACAGACAATAAATAATAATAAGGTTTCGCCAAAACCACCCAATAGAATAGTAACTGGGCGGTTAAACAAAACACCAATACAGAAAGCATTATTATTTCTATAGTATCAAACAACATATAATTTTAGATTGAATCGGAAAAGTAAGCTTCCGGTAGTTTTCGACAATTGTATTGTGACGCCATGATTTCCCCATAAGCGCCGGCCGAACGCAAAGCAATAATATCTCCGCGTTGGGTTTTATTCAATTCGATAGCTTTGCCGAAGCAATCGGATGATTCACAGATAGGGCCGACCACATCGTAAATTGCCGCCGATTCTGCAGATGAAAGATTTTCTATTTTGTGGTGAGCGCCATACAAAGCAGGTCGAATCAGTTCGGTGAAACCGGCATCCAATACTACGAATTTTTTAAAACTCCCCTCTTTTACATATAAAACTTTAGCTATCAGCGAACCACATTGTCCCACAATGGAACGCCCCGGTTCAAAATGAATCTGTTGTCCGGGTCTTGCGGAAAAATGAGTATGGAAAATTTCAAAATATTTTTTGAAATCCGGAATGGGATTGTCATCCGGCTGTTCGTAATCTATTCCAAAGCCCCCGCCAAAATTAATGTTTTCGAGGGAAACACCTCGTTTGTCCAAGTGTTTTTGGAGTTCATTCACGCGCTCACAAAGTTCTATAAATGGGTCTATGTCGGTTAATTGAGAACCAATATGAAAATGCAGACCGATTAATTTCAGCGAAGACAGGCTTGCCAATTTATCCAATACCTTATCCAATTGGTCGAGGTTGATACCGAATTTATTTTCTTGTGTACCGGTGGTAATATAATGGTGCGTATGTGCATCAATCTCCGGATTGATACGCAAAGCCACCCGTGCGACTTTGTTTTTCAGTGCAGCCAGTTCGTTGATGACCTCCAGTTCGGGAATGGATTCCGCATTGAAGCAGAAGATATCATTATCCAATCCGAGATTGATTTCCCAATCGGCTTTTCCAACGCCTGCGAATACAATTTCGTTACTAAGAAACCCGGCATTCAGCGCGGCTTGTATTTCTCCGCCACTTACGCAATCCGCACCCAAACCGGCTTCTCGAATAAGAGACAATACCCGATGATTGGCATTCGCCTTTACGGCATAATGAATATGGTAATCGAACTTTCCTGCTTCGGCGGTAACCGTTTGCAAAGTTTTTTTTAGAACTGTCGTGTCGTAATAATAAAACGGTGTGTTTAAATTTGTAAATTTTTCTATTGGAAACATTGATTATAATTATTATTTAAATAGATTTTCACCAAGCGCTTGTAAAGCCCGGTTTTTATCTTCCGATTTAACCAAAAAAGATATATTGTAATTGCTTCCGCCATAAGAAATCATGCGCACTTCTACGTCTTTTAAGGCATTGACGGCAATTGATTCGAAACCCAGATTGCCCCAATCCAAATCGCCTACAACACAGATGATAGACATATCTTTGTCGATGGAAACAGTTCCGTATTTTCTCAAATCGTCTGTAATTTCAGGGAGATTTTTATTGTTGTCGATTGTTACGGAAACGCTTACTTCGGAAGTAGCAACCATATCAATAGCCGTCCGGTAACTTTCGAATATCTCGAATACTTTGCGTAAAAAGCCATGTGCCAGTAGCATACGTCCCGATTTTATTCTAATGGCCGTAATACCGTCTTTGGCTGCTACCGCTTTGATTTTACCTTTTTCCATCTCGTTGGAAATCAAGGTTCCGGGGGCGTCCGGCTGTAAAGTATTCAAGAGGTGAACAGGAATATTATTTAATTTTGCAGGCAAGATGCAGGTCGGATACAGGATTTTTGCCCCAAAATAAGATAATTCGGCTGCTTCCTCAAACTGTAACTGTCTGATGGGAGATGTATTTTGTACATACCTTGGGTCATTGTTCTGCATACCGTCGATGTCCGACCATATCTGAATCTCTTCTGCTTGAATGGCTGCGCCAATCAGAGAAGCGGTTAAATCACTGCCTCCTCTTCCCAAGTTGTCGGTTTCACCGTAAGCATTCCGGCAGATATAAGCTTGGGTGATATAAATCTCTGCATTGGGCGAAGCTTCTAATTGTTTGTGTAACTTTGCTTTGATATAAATAGGATCCGGTTCTGCATTTTTATCGGTACGCATAAAGTCCAGCGCCGGTATCAAAACAACGTTCACCTTTTGTTCTTGTAGCAACAAGTACATTAATTCCGATGAAATCAGCTCTCCTTCGGCAAGAATCACTTTTTCTTCGAACGAAGTAAACAGGTCTTTTGTATAAGACCGGATCGAAAGAAAGCGTTCTTTCAACAGTTCCCCGGCTTGTAGCCTGTATGCCTGCGTAGCATACAATTCGGACACAAAAGTCAGGTAGCTGTTTTCCAATTGATTAATAATTTCATTCGCTGCATCGGAATTCTTTTTATAAAGGTAGTCGGAAATTTCAAGCAGCGCATTGGTCATACCTGATAGGGCGGAGATAACAATTATACTCCCCTTTGCTTCCCGAATAAGTGCAGCCACTTTATTCATTTTTACTGCGGAGCCGATAGATGACCCGCCAAATTTTAGGACTTTCATACGTGCATAAATTTTATGCAAAGATAATCACTTGAAACCAAATATCCGCTATTAATCTTTAAAATTTACATATCCCAATCCATCAATCGGCCGTTTTCGCACTTTTTTACTTTACCGGGAAAAATCTGCACCCAGTTGTAATTATGGGTTGTCATGATGACTGCGGTGCCGTTTTCACTGATGTCCTGCAATAGTTGGACAATCAGGCTTCCGGTTTCCGGGTCTAAGTTTCCTGTAGGCTCGTCGGCTAAGATCAGTTCGGGAGAATTGAGTAAAGCCCTGGCTATTACGATGCGCTGTTGCTCTCCGCCAGAGAGTTCGTGAGGAAATTTATACCCTTTGTTGGCCATGCCGACTTGTATTAGCACTGCATTGATGCGTTCGTTGATGGCGGTTTTGTCTTTCCATCCGGTGGCTTTCAGGACAAACTGCAGGTTTTTATCAACCGAACGATCGGTCAACAATTGAAAATCTTGAAAGACAATGCCCACTTTCCGCCGTAAAAAAGGAATTTGTTTCCTTTTTATCTTTGTAAGGTCATAATCAAAGACATGCGCTTTTCCTTTTTTGACCGGCATTTCGCCATATAAAGTTTTCAATAAGGAACTTTTGCCTGAACCGACTCTTCCTATTACATAAAGGAATTCACCCTTGCTTTGTTCAAAACTCACGTCCTTCAGAATGATATTTTCATCCCGATTGATTTCAACACCTTCGTAACTGATTAATATTCCCATAATTATTATACTATTATAAACGATTGAATTGTGCATAAAACAAACAAATCTTTCTCATAACCGCTTGTTGATACAGAAAAATACGCATACAAAGGTAATCAATTAAAAAAAAGAAACAATACACTATCGCGTCATTCATGGCAAAGAAAGCATCTTTATTATTCATAATTTATAATGAAATACTAAAAATCATTATAATTTTGTAATTAATTTATATTCAAGTATAAAATAAAATGAAATATTGAAAATCATTTATTATTTAAACTATTTTTAAGTCTGATTTCATTCTTTCGAATCGTTTTGTGTCAATTTATATAGTAAATTTGTCAAAAAAACACAAGAAATATTCTTTCTTGAAAATGAAAACAGATAAAAAGAGGATTAAAACTAATTAATTTTCATTATTATGCTAAAAGAAATGGCGAGCTGGCAAAAATTGTCATTATATGGAATAGTGTCTAAAATAGCTGTAGGCGCAGATCAAACTAATTATAGTAATAGATTTGACTTAAATAATTAATTATAGTAACATAAAAATAAAATATTAATATCAATTTAAAAAAAAGTTTTTAGTATGAAATCTCAATTGAAAAAAAATTATTGGCTTTTGGCTTTTGTAGCTATTTGCCCATTTCTCGTAACTACTCTGAAGGCGCAAGTTACGATTGGTAGTTCTGCTGCGCCGGATGCTCAAGCAGTTTTGGACCTAAGGTCGGGCTATGAAAATGGTGGTACTGGCCCTGCAAAGGGATTGCTGTTGCCCCGTGTGTCTATTACTGACGTGGCTTCTGCTGCTCCATTTGTAACAGCGCCTCCTGCGGGAACGATGGTCTATAATATCGGAGGAGGAGGCACTGGACCCGCTCCCGGTCTCTATTATTGGAACGACAAAGCCAATTGGGAACCAGCCTACACAGCTTGGTTTTACATGCCGCCCACAAATATAGACACCGAAAAAGATGGTATTGATAAAACATTAGACCTTTATACAGAATATGAAAAGCAACTCGGTGGCGCATCGCCATTGAAGAGAAACCCAGGCGCTCCGGGTCTATTTTTAGAGCATTTCGAAAGGAGCGATTTTCATTATTATATAACCGGCTATTCTAATACTGTATTTGAGATAATAGACGTTTCAGATACTGGTATACTGAAATATAAAATAATAGGCGATGCGGACGATTCTACCTATATAAACATTGTGTTTGTTAGAAAACACAGGTAATGATAATTTTCGCGGGAAATAAAGCGGGACAAGAGAGAAAAATTTTCTCTCTTATCGTTATTTGTATCCTATTAATTATAATAACAACACAATTAAAATTTAAATAAATGAA
>JAITNQ010000093.1 GCA_031290435.1 Candidatus Symbiothrix sp.
GTCGGGAGTAGGAGTTACTTCTGCCATAAGTTTATTTTTTTAAGTTTAGTAAATAAATTATTATTCATACAAATCTCATATAATTGATAGCACAAAAATAGTAATTTTTTTTGAATACAAAACAAAAATCAAAAAAAAAAATAAAATAAATAAATAAAGCGTCACTGTGAAGAAATAAAAAAGTTGCCGCTTATCTGTTTTTTACTTACTTTTGCAAAGTAATACAAAGAACGATGCATAAAAATTTGTTGTTTATCGGGTTTTTCTTTTGGCTTTTTTCTTGTAGCAATAATAAGGATAAAGCCTTGATTTATTTTGAAAATGCGCAGGATTTATACAAAACAGGCGACTATATAGCTGCCCGGCAGGCGCTGGATACTATCAAAATTTTATTCCCGAAAGAATTTGAAGTATTGCAACAAAGTTTACAACTTTCCCGCCGGATAGAAATAAAGATTCAGGAACGGAACGCTGTCTTTTGCGATAGCATGTTGCTTATCCGCCAAGCGGAAGCCGACTCCATGAAACCTGATTTTCTATTTGAAAAAAACCCGGATTATGATGAAAAGGGGAAATACATTGATAAACGACAGCTATTGGAGAACAGATTACAACGTTCTTATATACGCAGTGATGTAGATGAATCAGGTGAAATTACCCTTGCCGGGGTGTATTACGGGAGTCAGCCTATACATCATTCCCGTTTGAAAATATCAAATAGAAATGGAGAATATGTTGAAACACAAGATATTGCTTACGATGGAGGGATGAATTATAGTTTTGTCGATTTTGGAATGACAACCGAAGTGGTTTCTTATACGGAAGGAAAAGACTCGAATGTCATAAAATTTATTCACGACAACAAAAATCAGGATTTGAAAGCCGAATACCTCGGCGGCAAACATTACTCCCTTACCATTTCGCAGGGAGATAAAAACGCTTTGGCTAAAACACTTGAACTGTCTGTAATTCTTTCGGATATAGAAAGACTGAAAAAAGAAAAAGAAAAGGCGGCCAAACGCCTCGAATACCTCCGAACCCAGGTAAATTAAAATTTTTTAATCCGTTTCTACTAAATTAACGGTAATTATATGTATATTTGCAGTCGTTTTAAAATTAATGTATATATGAAAAAGATTTTGTCACTCACATTCATCCTTGTTGTATTGCTTGCTTGTTCTGTCAAGCCGAAATATGAATTGGAAGTAAACATTACAAACAATTCTTCGCTCATTGATGCGAAAATGGTACTTACCCAAAAAACAGAAGGGGAGGTAGTTTATGCGGATACAGTTAAAATTAAAAAAGGAAACTTCCGGTTGGATATTCCTTATGAAAATTCGGCGCTTTTGTTCGTGACGATCCCGAACACTGCGATAACGAATGTTATGATTGTTGCAGAAGAAGGTAAAGTTTTCCTGAACATTGACAAAGAGAAGGTAAGTATCGGCGGTACCCCGCTGAACGACCGTCTGCAAGTTTTCTACAACGGGAACGATTCTGTTTCTCAGTTATTTAAACAATTAGAAGAAAAATACGTCAAATTAGGGGAAGAAGGGCTGTCAACTCCTGAAACCGGTATACAATACTCGGAAGCAAGAAGCCTGTTATTAAAAGAAAATACGGACAGAATTATCGCTTTTACCAAAGAAAATATTGACAATCAGCTTGGAGAGTATTTTTATGTCTCCAATTATTTTATGTCTCCTTTGGAAAGGAGATTGGAAATGAATCTTTTCATTACGGACAGGATAAAAAAGCAGTTAGGTTTTGAGTAGTTTTGCGAGTGATAATAATTCAGGCGTACATCCCTTGCTATTGGATGCACTCATCCAAGCCAATCAAGGTTATGCCGTTGGTTATGGAGATGACGAATACACGTATAAAGCTGAAAAAATAATACGTGCTGTGTTCGGTGAAGATGTTCAGCCTCATTTTGTGTTCAACGGGACCGGAGCGAATGTGATAGCGCTTCAGGGCTTGACTCGTTCTTTTCAGTGTATTATCTGTGCATCGACAGCACATATCTATGGAGACGAATGTGGCGCGCCCACGAAGTTCACATCTGCTGTAATGAAGCCGATTGACACACCTGACGGCAAATTAACGCCTGAACTGATTCAAAACGAATTACAGGGAATAGGCGAACAGCATCATTCCCAGCCCAAAGTAGTGTATCTTTCCCAGTCAACCGAGATGGGGACTCTTTATACGCAGGAGGAGTTGAAAGATATCTGTAATTTTTCACATGCCAATCATTTATATGTTCACATGGACGGTTCTCGTTTGGCAAATGCCTGCGCCAAAACAGGTCTGGGGATGCGCGAATTATCTCGCGATTGCGGCGTGGATATCTTGAGCCTTGGCGGTACAAAAAATGGTATGATGATAGGAGAGGCAGTAATCGCTTTTCATCCGGAATTAAACGAAAATATACGGTTTATCCGCAAGCAGTCGGCCCAATTATACTCCAAAATGCGCTATCTTTCGGCACAATACATCGCTTATTTCGAAAAAGGCTTGTGGCTGGAAAATGCCCGCAATGCCAATGAAATGGCCACTTATTTGGCTGAGCGACTCCAATCTTTCCCTGAAATACAATTGACGCAAAAAGTGGAAGCCAATGCGCTTTTTTTGATTATGCCGAAAAATGCTATCCTGAAAATGTTGGAAAAATATTTTTTCTATTTTTGGAATGAAAGTAGCAACGAGATACGCCTCGTTTGCTCTTGGGATACTACAAAAAAGGATATAGATGCATTTATAAATCATTTGAAAACAGTACTTTAAATAAAATCGAATAGAAACGTGTTAACAGTAGAAAAGATTGGCGGTACCTCCATGTCGCAATTCGGAGAGTGTCTGAACAACATAATAAAGGGTAACCATACGGAAGAAAATATGTATAACCGTATTTTTGTCGTATCTGCCTATAATAATGTAACGAACTGGTTGCTGGAACATAAAAAAACCGGTGAAGCGGGCGTCTATGCGAAATTTCTGAATAACGAAGCATACGAAGTCGCTTTAGACGAGTTGTGCGGTAAATTACTTGACATCAACAAAACTTTTGCCGCCATCGGGCTGGATGTAAAAGAAGCCGACCTGTTCATTCAATTCCGGATTGAACAGGCGAAAATTTATCTTTCATCCATGTATAAAGTGCTGGCATCCGGCTATGTGGAAAATAGCAGTCTTTATCTGGCAGCCCGCGAAATTCTGGCTTCCTTAGGAGAAGCACAATCGGCGTGGAATTCGGTCAATATTTTGAATAACAATGGGATTAATGCAACTTTTATCGACCTTTGCGGATTCAACGACAATGAATATCTGACTATTGACGAACGGATTCACAAAGCTTTTCAGGAAATTGATTTCTCACGAACTTTGTGCGTAGCTACCGGCTATACGAAAGGAACAGAAGGTATTATGCGTGCATTTGACCGCGGCTATTCGGAAGTTACATTCAGCAAAATAGCAGTGGATGTAAAAGCAGACGAAGCCGTTATCCATAAAGAATATCATTTATCAAGCGCTGACCCAAAGATAGTTGGTATCGAAAAATCTATTCCGGTAGGAAAAACAAATTATATCATTGCCGACCAGTTGGCCGATGTCGGTATGGAAGCCATTCATCCCAAAGCCGCTAAACCTTTGGAATTAGCCGGTGTAAAGATTCGTATCAAAAATACGTTTGAACCGGAACATCCGGGAACTATTATTTCCAATGACTATGTCTCACCCGAACCGAAAATTGAAATTGTTTCCGGTACGGACAAAGTTATTGCGTTTGAAATACACGACCCGCTGATGGTTGGAGAAGTAGGTTACGACCTGAGAATCATGGAAATATTGAAATCTTACAATGTAAGTTATATTCTCAAATCGACCAATGCGAATAGCATCACCATGGTGGTATGGGACAAGCCTTATGTGCACGAAATGTTGAAAGATTTGAAAGGAAAAGTCTATCAATTGACCGTAAAACCGGTAGCCATAGTCTGTGCTATGGGAACCAATATTGCACATCCCGGTTTTCTTTACAAAGGAGCAAAAGCCCTTTGCGATAGAAATATCAATATCGAATGTTTCGGACAGTCGTTAAAGCAAGTGAACATGCAATTCGTTATTGCAAGAGAGCGTTATGCGGACGCAGTAAGCGCTTTGAATGACGTGCTTTGTTTCGAAGCTTCAAAAAAGAATGGAAAAAATTAATTTGTAATCGTATTATGGACGGTTTTAATGTAAAAGATTTAATCAGCGCATTTATTGTACTTTTTGCCATCATAGATGTGACCGGTTCTTTGCCTATCTTAGTTGATTTGAAAAATAAGGAAAGATTTTTCAGTCCGATAAAAGCCTCTTTTTTCTCTTTCATCATATTATTGACATTCTTTTTTGTGGGAGAAGGTATTTTGCGGCTTTTCAATGTAGACATTACCTCTTTTGCCGTTGCCGGTTCACTGGTAATTTTTGTAATAGCCTGTGAAATGACTTTCGGCTGGGAAATTTTCAAGATGGATAGTCCGGGCGGTTCGGCAACCATTGTTCCGGTCATTTTCCCGCTTTTAGCCGGTCCGGGCGCATTTACCGCTTTGCTGTCTCTGAAAGCCGAATTCAGTTCAGTTGTCATCATCGTAGCGCTGGTTTTGAATATGATTATTGTTTTTACCGTTCTCAAAAATGTGAGTCTTGTTGAAAAAATAATTGGAAAAGGCGGCATCTACGTACTACGTAAGTTTTTTGGTATCATATTATTAGCCATATCCGTAAAACTTTTTATCAGCAACCTTTCTTTTTTGTTGGG
>JAITNQ010000125.1 GCA_031290435.1 Candidatus Symbiothrix sp.
TGATACGCGAAACAACCATCGACGGCAGTAAGACGGCAAAGAACCTGTACAATGCCCGTGGATGGATAGTTCATCATAACATAGATATCTGGCGTACTACCTGGCCGGTCGGCGGCACGGGACTGTGGGCTGTTTATCAGGTTGGCGGAGCATGGCTGTGCAATCATATCTGGGAACATTACCTTTTTACGCAGGACAAAGCCTTTCTGAACGAATATTATCCGATATTGCAGGACGCTGCCCTGTTTTACATGGATAACTTGCAGGAAGACGCGGACGGATATTTGGTAACAAATCCTTCCGAATCGTTCGAAAATACCTATCGGAAACCCAATGGTGAAAGCGGATGGGCTTGTATGGGAGCCGCGCAGGATATGCAAATCATCCGTTCCCTGTTTAAGAATACAATGGAGGCAATAGATGTCTTGGGGCAGGATAAAGCATTTAAGCAGGAAATCGAAAAGTCGTATGCCCGTTTGGCGCCGATGAAGATTAGCCCCCGTACCGGACAGTTACAGGAATGGAATGAGGATTGGGATGCGGCAACTCCGCTGAATGGGCAAGTGGCGCAGGGCTGGGGCTTTGTCGCCTCCGATTTGATCACCTTGCGCGGGACGCCCGAATTGGCCGCCGCTTTTCGGAAGACGATAGAATATCGCAAACCCGGTTATTCATACAATAGCGGTAGCTGGACAGGGGCGTTTCCTGCAAACTATTGGGCAAGGTTTGAGGAAGGCGACAGCGTACAGCGCGTGATTGACCGCCATTTCGACCTGGCTGTATTTCCGAATCTGACGTGTGACTTTTCCGGTCCCTGGGAAATAGACGGGAATTTGGGCATAACGGCCGCCATAGCAGAAATGTTATTGCAAAGTCATGCCGGAGAGATTTCGTTGCTTCCGGCATTGCCGTCGAAATATCCCGATGGCTTTGTCAAAGGATTAAAGGTGCGTGGCGGATACGAAGTGGATATTTATTGGAAAAACGGTATCCTTGAAAAAGCGCTGATAAAATCGGAAGAGGAGGGAAAGATAAACATCAGGTATAAAGAAGAGGTAAAAGAGTATAATGTTTCTCCTGACAAGGTATCGGAAGTAAGGTTCTCAAATTGAAAAGTCCTTTACCCCTAAATCCCCTAAAGTGGACTTTGGTCGCAGTTACCCCTAAATCCCCTGAAGGGGACTTTGGTCGCAGTTACCAAACTCCCCCTTTAGGGGGCTGGGGGGTGGAATTTAATTGTATATTGTCAGAATTTGCTTATAAATTAATGGAATTTGATTGTAAATTGTCGGTATTTGCTTATAAATTGATGGAATTTAATTGTATATTAATGGAATTTGCTTGAATGTTAATGGAATTTGCTTGTATATTAATGGAATTTGCTTGAATATTGTCGGTATTTGATTATAAATTGATGGTATTTGATTGTATGTTGTCAGAATTTGCTTGAAGGTTGATGGAATTTGCTTGAAGGTTGTCAGAATTTGCTTGAAGTGCGTTGGCCTGTGGTTATGAAAAGTCCTTTTCGGATGAACATTCATAATTCATATATTTTTGCTTTCTAAAAAAAAAATAATAACTTTGTGCCCTAATTTATTCATTTATTATTAAACTCATAAAATGTTCATTCATGAAAAAGATTTTTTTTCTTCTTGTTTTAGTATTCACATTTGGCATAAAAATGTCATTGTTTTCACAAACGTATTACATCAAAAAACAGGGTATTGGAATTGGAAAAGAAATAAACTTTATTGCTAAGCAAACTCATGAAAATAAAATATTTAATCAGTTTAGTAACTGTTTTTATATCTGTGTTATCTTTAACGGCGCAGACCAATAATTGGCAAGTTATTACGGATATAACAGGTGTTAGTTTTTCCTTGCCGCAAAATATGATAATGCGAGATACTTTATCTGTTCGTATGTATGCAGCTACGTGGACAGGAGTGCAGTCACAGCTAACTACCTTATCGTTAGGTAGCAGCGGTTCGGTAAAAGACCAATTATTTCAATCTATTCATTTACAATAAGAATAAAATTATGAAAAACTTAAATCTTGTATGTTGTTGTATTAACAATATATTTAGCAAGAAAATGCTTGTGTTGGTAATCGGTATGGTTTTCTTGCCGTTTATTTTCTCATCATGTTTGGATAGTTGCAGGGGACATCATATCCATTACCCATTATCGGAAGAAATCGAACGCTATTTTCACTATTTTAATGAGGGAAATTCGTGGACCTATATCAATCAGGATAGCTCTAAAACCGATAGCCTCTACCTGATAAATATTTGGGAATGGAATCGGGGTGTGCAATGCGATGAACAGTATGAACGTAACATGTGGCTTATTTCTGCCTATTTTTCTTCGGATTCTGTTTTTTGCAAATATTATACTCATACATTCGAATTTCATGAAAATTATTCGGGTCCACTCGATTATACGGATTTTATGGTACGTGGAGAATATTTAACTGTAATTAAATATGAAGACATTCCTCTCCATATAGTGGGAACGGAGAATACAAGTATCATAAACGATTTCATACTGCCCAATGGAGATATGTATTCCGATGTTGTTAATTACGGCGACCGATTTTGGCTTGCCCCCGGCGTCGGTATCATTCAGTTTTTATCGTATGATGAAAAAGA
>JAITNQ010000153.1 GCA_031290435.1 Candidatus Symbiothrix sp.
TGGAAATATTCCCTGAAAGTGCAGATTCCTTCCAAATGTGTTATTTGCGTTGCTCCACACACCAGTAATTGGGATTTTCTCATCGGAATGATTTTTTACAAATCTGTGATAGGAAGTCCTCATTTTTTTATGAAAAAAGATTGGTTTTTCTTCCCGTTGGGATATCTTTTAAAAAGCTTGGGTGGAATTTCGGTCAACCGGAAAAAGAAATCGTTCCTTTCCGAACAGATGGTGGAATGGTTTGATTCGGAAGAAAAATTTCACTTGGCAATTGCTCCCGAAGGAACGCGCAAGAAAAATGCACATTGGAAATCCGGATTTTATTATATCGCTCTAAGCGCTCATGTTCCTATTACTCTGGCTTATATGGATTATACGAAAAAAGAGATTGGGGTATTTGATAACATTTACCCGACCGGAGATGTAAAAAAAGACATGGAAGAGATAAAAAGGTATTACACTCATGTTAAAGGCAGACATCCGAAAGATTTTGCATTATAAAAAAACGGATGATAAAATATGGATAATTTACGGATAAGTCTGGTGCAATCGGAAATAGCTTGGGAAAACAAAGAGCAAAACCTGATGCATTACGGGCGTCTATTAGAAGGAATTGCCGAGAAAAGCGATTTGGCTGTTCTCCCGGAAATGTTCTCTACCGGCTTTTCCATGCAAGCCGGATATTTGGCTGAAACAAATGAGGATTTCACGATTCAAAACATTCGTTCCCGGTCTAAAGAATATGACTTGGCTGTATGCGGAAGTTTTTTAGCGAAAGACGATGATTCAGGAAACATCTTCAACCGGGGATTCTTTGTTACTCCTCAAGGAGAGGCTTATTTCTACGACAAACGCCATCTTTTCAGGATGGGCGAAGAAAACAAACGATTTACAGCCGGTGAACAAAAATTAATAATTCCTTATCAAGGCTGGAATATCCGCCTGATAATCTGTTACGACCTCCGTTTCCCGGTTTGGACACGAAATCCGAATAATGAATATGATATACTGATTTGTCCGGCTAATTGGCCCGAGCCTCGCGCCCATGTCTGGGAAATCTTGTTGAGAGCGAGGGCAATAGAAAATCAATGTTATGTTTGCGGAACCAACCGGATAGGCGAAGACGGAATTAAAATTCCTCACCGGGGCAATTCGACATTCATCGACTTCAAAGGGAAAACACTTGCGGAAGCGCCTGATTATACCGAATCAATTATTACAGCATCATTTGACAAAGGCGCTTTAGACGATTTCCGAAAGAAATTTCCGGCTTGGCAAGACGCCGATTCATTCGAAATCAAATAAAATTTAAAGAATCTCTTTGATTTTAAGAAAATATTTGTACTTTTGCATCGCCAAAAAAACGAGATATAGCGCAGTTGGTAGCGCGCCACGTTCGGGACGTGGAGGCCGGGCGTTCGAGTCGCCCTATCTCGACAAAACACCGGTTAAAGAAAAAGCCCCACATCGGCTCCAATGCGGGGCTTGGGTGTCAAATTAAAATTGCTATGGATGAATAGCAATAGAGCCTATTTTTTTACTAATGTCCTGAAGGGCGAAATTAAATATTTCTATTTCCGCATTGGTAAACTTTGCCGGTTTTCCGTTTTTTACATTTCCATTTATCTTCTGGTGCAGCCACCAGCCGAATGTCGCACATAACCGATTCGACAGGAAACAACTTATCCAAACGCTTTCATTCCAATTCCACGACCGTAATCCCGCTTCCGCCGAATTGTACATGTTCATCCTGAAAGCGCTTGATTTCCGATACCGTTTTTAGGTAATCCCGGATAATTTGCCGCAAGGCGCCGGTTCCGGTACCGTGCAGGATACGTACCCGTCCGGCATTGCATTGGATGGCGTCGTCGACGTAGTAAGTCACGGCTTGTAAGGCTTCTTCGCCCCGCATACCACGGACGTCAATTTCGGTTTTGAATTGCAATTTTTTTTCCGACAGGGAATCGGAATTGTTGGCGGATATTACGGAGACTTTAACCGTTTCTTTTTTGATTTGGTTATTGCTGACTTTTTCTATCTGTTCCGCTTTGACGGTTGTCTTGATGGTTCCGAAAGCGACTACAAAGCGTTTGTCTTTTTTATCTATCACTTTTCCCGCCGTGCGTTGTCCTTTCATCCGGACAGTATCTCCAATCTGAATTTCCTTGACATCCATTTTGTCATTGCGGGAGCCTGTGCCCTTTAGGGAATGACCCGCAATTCCCCGTTGATTGGGCTTAACGGTGTTTTGAGGATTACCGGTTATACCCTGAAGGGCACAGGCGTCCGCAATGACAGGGTCGCCGGTATTTGTTTTATTCTGTACGGTTTCTTTAAATTTCTCCAAAGATTTGCGGATTTCTTTGGTTTTCTCCTTATCTGCTTGCGCTTCCCTGATTTCCCGGATAGTATTTTCGATTCGGGCATTGGTGTCTGAGAGCAAATGTTCAGCATCTGTTTTTGCTTTTAAAATCAATTCTTTTCGTTGATTTTCAATCTTTTCCAAATCCGACTGATAGCGTTCCTCCAACTCTTCCAAGCGTTTTTCCTGTTGCCGTATCTGCTGCCGTTTAGATTCCCAGTATCTTTTGTCACGGACAATATCCTGCAAGTATTTATCCATGTTGATATAGTCTTGTCCGACTTTTTCGGAAGCATCGGCAATCACATTTTCCGGCAATCCGATTTTGCGGGCGATTTCAATGGCAAAAGACGAACCGGGATTGCCTATCGACAGCCGGAATAAAGGCTGCATCAGGTGGCGGTCATACAGCATAGCTCCGTTGACAAGGCCCGCATGCGCTTCCGCAAACGTCTTCAGGTTGTGATAATGCGTCGTAATAACGCCGAAACTTCCTTTTTCGCTGAACCGGAGAAGCAAGGCTTCCGCAATAGCGCCCCCGATTTGAGGCTCTGTACCGCTTCCGAATTCGTCAATCAAAATCAGGGATTCCGGATTGGCATTTTTCACCATAAACTTCATGTTGGTCAGATGGGAACTGTAAGTCGACAAATCATTTTCAATAGATTGTTCATCACCGATATCCAAGAAAATATCCCGGAATATCCCGGTTTTGGAACGTTCGCCGACCGGAATTAACAAGCCCGATTGCAACATGTATTGCAATAAACCTACGGTTTTAAGGAGTACGGACTTGCCTCCGGCATTCGGCCCGGAAATAACCAGCATCCGGCCACTTCTTTCTTGCTCCCGGCTTCCTGTTCCCTCTTCTTTGTTCCTTAATTCTATGTCGTTCCTTAATTCTATGTCAAGCGGAACCACCGTTTTATGCTGTTTTTTATGCGAAAGATACAGCAAAGGATGGATGGCTCGTATCCAATCAATTTGTCGTTTGTCCTCAATATCAGGCAGAATGGCTTCAATATCAAGAGCAAACAAAGCTTTTGCGCGAATAAAATCAATCTCTGCGAGAAGGAGGTAAGCATTCAGTATTTCCGGGACATCGGGACGGACACGGTCGGTAAAATCCGTGAGAATCCGGATGATTTCGCGTTTCTCTTCCGCCTCCAATTCACGGATGCGGTTATTGGCCTCCACGACCTCGGCCGGTTCGATAAAAACCGTTTTGCCGGTAGCCGATTCATCGTGAACAATACCCTTGAGTTTCCGTTTATAAGCCGGAGAAACTGGAATGACCAAACGGCCGTCGCGCATGGCAGGCGCCGCATCTTTATCGACAAATCCTTCCGATTGCGCCATTCGCAAAATGCTATGCAAAGTTTTGGAAATACCTGACGTCGTTTGACTCAATTTTCTCCGGATATCGGCCAAATCCGGGGAAGCATTGTCTTTCATCCTTCCGGATTTATCAAGAATCGCGTCGATTTGCCGGGTCAATTGAGGGAAAGAGACCACGTCGGCAACTAATTCCTGTAGATGGGGATAAAGGCCCCCTTCAGAGGGATGGCGGGTAAAAAACCGCACAATTTCGTTAATGGTTTCCAAAGAACGTCTAATATCAAACAGTTCTTTTTCAATAAGATAAGTTCCTTCTATGCGGATTTTTTTCAAAACGCCACGGACATCGAAAAAATAGTCGGTGGGAAAATTATCCTCTTCCCGAAGAATCCGGGTAAATTCTTGAACTTGAAACAGTTGCTTCAGTACACAATCGAACGCGGACGAAAAAGCCATCCCTGCGACTTTTTCTTCACCGAGCGGAGATAAACAACGGGCAATAATCAATTGCCTGATTTTATCAAAACCTATTTTCTGTTCAAAATTTTCGGGATAAATCATACCTGTCAAGCATGATCTTTTCCGGCACGTAAGGCTTTCAGGTTCAGCGCTACTATTTCTTCTCCTTTCCGGCCAAAAATCCGGCGGATGCCGTTTTCCAATTTAGAAAAATCGACGCCGATATAGGGCGAAGCAGCTCCCAAGAGCACAACATTCCCCGAACGGGGAGCGCCTAAATCCTTAGCCAATTGTTCGACATTCAAAATGATTTTATTGGGTAAATGCTCGTATTCATCCATTAATTTCTCCATTTCCGGATAATTGGGAATATTCTCAAAAGGTTTGGAATTGGTTACAATCCAGCCGTCCTTTTTCAGGTAAGGCAAGTAACGCAAAGCCTCCATCGGTTCGAGAGAAACAATGATATCCGCATTCCCCAGCGGAATCAAATCCGAAGCGACCGGTTTGTCGCCGATACGCAGATGCGACTGTACATCGCCGCCCCGCTGACTCATTCCGTGCACTTCCGACTGTTTCATATACAGTCCGTCTTCCAATGCAGCCTCCCCAATAACGGCGGCAATAGACAAGATACCTTGTCCGCCGACTCCCGCTAAAATGATATCTGTTTTCATCTGATTGCTGAATTTTAAATTTTTAGTTTTTACCGTTTAGTTTTTACTTTTTAGTTTTTACCTTCTTCCCGTGCGTTTGAATACATTCCCTACAGGGAACAATTACAGAAACGCCCTGATATTCGATTTCGTTCCGGATGAGTCGTTTCATTTCCTCAAAATTCTTTTTCAGGGGTACAATTCCGTGTAAATGTTCCGGTTCAACGCCGATTCCCATGCAGATAGCGTGGATTCGTCCGGTAGCGGCAGAGTCTTGTCCGCCGGTCATTCCGGTCGTTTCATTATCGGAGATAATAATCAGCACATTGGCTTTGGCATTGACGCAATCCAGCAATCCGGTCATTCCCGAATGGGTAAATGTAGAATCGCCGATAACCGCTACCGCAGGAAAAATTCCAGCTTCGGAAGCGCCTCGCGCCATGGTGATGGAAGCGCCCATGTCAATACAGGTATCAATAGCCCGGAAAGGCGGCAATGCGCCCAAGGTATAGCATCCGATGTCGCTGAATACCTTTGCGTTCTCATATTCTTTCAGCACTTCATTCAAGGCTTCGTACACATCGCGGTGACCACAACCGGCACATAAGGCGGGTGGGCGTTGTGCTATTGCTTCCGACGCAGGATAACCGGAAAGAACTTCCATTCCCAAGGCTTTCCGAACTTTATCGGGCGTCAGTTCCCCCTCGCGGGGAAGCGTTCCATCCAAGCGCCCATGTATTTTCAAGCCGATTCCTAAATAACCTTTTAGTTGCTCTTCCACAACCGGATAGCCGTCTTCCAAGACAAGAATTTCATCACAGGCTTCGACCAATTGACGCAATTGTTTTATGGGTAGCGGATACTGACTGATTTTCAGTACCGGATGCGCAAAGCCATCGGGATAATTTTCCTGCAAATAATTAAATGCGATGCCACAGGCGACAATCCCCAACTTCCCTACCCCCTGAAGAAGACCCCCAACCCCCTGAAGGGGGCTTTTAGCCTGTGCGATATTAGCGTTTTGCGCGTCAGTCAAAGTCCCCTTCAGTGGATTTAGGGGTAAAAATTGATTGTATCGGGAAGTTTCCGAAGCTTCCAAAAAATCTTTTTGTTTATCAAGCAATACTTTGAACCTTTTCCGGGCATTGACAGGCAATAAGGTATATTTTTGTTGCGCATCTTTTTCCACGCCGACCGGATTTTGCGGTCTTGCCTCCCGTGTCCGGACGCCGGAGCGGGAATGAGCCATCCGGGTAGTGATGCGGAACAAGACCGGATAGCCCCATTTTTCCGACCAGTCGTAACCTTCGTAAATCATATCGTAGGCTTCCTGCTGGTTGGAAGGTTCGAATACGGGGATCATGGCAAAATTACCATAAACCCGATTATCCTGTTCGTTTTGAGAAGAATGCATCGAAGGGTCATCAGCCGTAACGATGATCATCCCGCCATTGATACCAGACATGGCGATATTCATAAATGCGTCGGCGGCCACGTTCAGTCCTACGTGTTTCATGCACGAGAGCGTCCGTTTACCGGCATACGACATGCCAAAAGCCGTTTCCACAGCCGTTTTTTCGTTAGCGCACCATTGGGAAAAAATCCCGTTTTCCTTCGCGGTCTTTGAATTTTGGATATACTCTGTTATTTCGGTAGAAGGCGTTCCCGGATATGAATAGACACCCGACAAACCGGCATCAATAGCTGCCTGAGCAATGGCTTCGTCTCCTAAAAAAAGTTGTTTTTCCATTATGCTGTTTAATCTGTTTTTTATTTAACGGGAGACAAAGATAAGGATTTTTTTTAGACATGACCAAATATTTTGAGGGGATTTGCTTTGTAAATAAATATTAATTACTTTTGTAAAATATCAAAAAACACATACTTATTAAGAATTTGTGTCAAAAAAAGATACAAAATACAATTTAATACATGCTTATGGATAATTTTTGGAAACTATACGGAGAAATCTATTACCACCGTTTCGAAATACGGATGATAGCTACCGCCGACGTCGTTTTCGATGCTTGGCCGGGCGCTATTGTGCGAAACAATTTACTGTTTGCCGCAGACAAAGTCTTTGTCGATGAACGCAATAAATCGCTCCGTGAATGGATTGACACTTTCCCGTTAAATGAAGCGCATCCCTTGTACAAAGAACTCAGGGAAGGTTTTCCGCGCGGTTATGTGCTTACGGATTTTTCGCATGCCGACTTGCAATCGCCGTCCGTGCAAATCCGGAAAAACGAGATTTTTTCTTTTTCCCTCCTATTGATTGGTAATGTCAACGAATACAGATCATATTTTTTCCAAGCCATCCGGGAAATGTGTGCTCGTGGAATCGGCAAACCACAGACGCCTTTCCTGTTGCTCGATATTTCCGAAAAATCGCCCTCAGGAGAATCGCAGGTAATCGCCATTGCGCAAACCGATTTGACGGAAGAACTGTGTCGCCCCATTCGTTTGTCGGATTTTGTCCGATACGAAAAGGAGTACAACAATTCCGAAATCACTTTGCGCTACCAGACGCCGGTTATTCTTTTCCGGTTACGAAACAAAAAGAACACGCAACTGAGTTATCAGGACAAATGCAACCGTTTTCCAAGTTTTTATCAGTTAGTGCGTTCGGCATTTTTCCGGATGCAGAAACTGCATGCCATCTACATAGAACCGGAAAAACAGGTTCCGGAACTTTTTGAGGAAACCCTGCGGGAAACATTCTTGGAGAAAGCCGGTTATCCACAACTGTTATCCGCCAATATCCGGTATGTGACGCTGCAAAACACCCAGAAAAAAGAGAAAGTGAACGAAATGCCGTTAGCAGGATATGTTGGAGAGCAGATTTATG
>JAITNQ010000168.1 GCA_031290435.1 Candidatus Symbiothrix sp.
ATTTTATGACAAAACAAGACTTATTCAATAACATCCTCCGAAAACAATCTTTCCTTTGTGTAGGATTGGATACGGATATTCGGAAAATTCCCCAACATTTGCTGACGGAAGAAGACCCGGTTTTTGCTTTTAACAAAGCCATTGTCGATGCAACTGCCGCTTATTGCGTCGCCTACAAACCCAATCTGGCTTTTTACGAAAGCCTTGGCGTCAAAGGCCAGTTGTCGCTCGAAAAAACAGCGACTTACATCCGCGAAAACTACCCCGACCAGTTTGTTATCGCCGATGCGAAACGGGGCGACATCGGAAACACTTCCGAAATGTACGCCCGCGCCGTTTTCGACCATGCCCGCTTCGATGCGGTGACGGTTGCTCCCTACATGGGCGAAGACAGCGTGAAACCTTTTTTACTCCCCGATAAATGGGTGATTCTGCTGGCCTTGACTTCCAATAAAGGCTCGCAGGATTTTCAAATGATGACGGATAGCGCGGGAGAACGACTCTTCGAAAAAGTCCTGAAAAAATCGCAGGAATGGGCTTCCGACGAACAACTGATGTACGTAGTGGGCGCTACGCAAGGGAAATTGTTCTTGGATATACGAAAAATCGTTCCCGACCATTTTTTGTTGGTGCCGGGAGTCGGAGCGCAAGGCGGAAGCCTCAGAGAAGTAGCCGAATACGGGATGAACAGCCAATGCGGCTTGCTGGTAAACTCTTCCCGCCAGATTCTCTACGCAGATAACACGGAAAACTTTGCAGCAGTTAGCCGCCGCGAAGCAAAAAAAGTTCAGGAAGAAATGGCGGAATATTTATCATGGATAATAAAAGAAAAATAATCAACGACCCGGTTTTCGGATTTATCAATATACCGGACGAATTTATATACCGGATTATCAATCATCCTTACTTACAGCGATTAAACCGGATTAAGCAATTGGGACTGGCATTTTATGTCTACCCGGGCGCCGTACATTCCCGCTTTCATCACTCGTTGGGCGCCATGCACCTGATGTCGGAAGCCATCGCACAGTTGCGTACCAACGGGCATGCTATTTCTCCGGAAGAAAAAGGCGCCGCCATGGCCTGTATCCTGATGCACGACATTGGCCACGGGCCTTTTTCCCATGTGCTGGAAAATACACTCGTGAGCAATATCCGCCACGAAGAAATCTCCCTGATGCTGATGAACCGGATGAACCGGGAAATGAACGGGAAATTGGATGCTGCCATTGCAATTTTCAAGGATACTTACCCGAAACGGTTTTTGCACCAGTTAGTCAGCGGACAATTAGACGTCGACCGTTTGGATTATTTGCGCCGTGACAGCTTTTTTACAGGCGTGACCGAAGGCAATATCGGTTCCGCCCGGATTATTAAAATGCTGAACCTGAAAAACGACAAATTGGTAGTGGAAGCCAAAGGCATTTATTCCATTGAAAATTTTCTGATGGCCCGACGGCTGATGTACTGGCAGGTTTACCTGCACAAAACGGCTGTTGCTGCCGAAAAAATGCTGATTAATATCTTGAAAAGAGCTAAATCGCTGACTTCCGGAGGAATGGATTTACAAGTCACCCCCGCTTTGCAGTATTTTTTGTACCATACGGTAGACAAACAGGTCTTCGAAAATAAACCTGAAGCGCTTGACTCCTTTGTAGATTTAGACGATAACGATATCTGGTGCGCGTTGAAAACTTGGACAAATCATCCGGATAAAGTCTTGTCTTTGTTGAGTAATGGATTGATAAACAGAAATTTATTCAAAATAGAAATCCGTTCCGAACCGGTGTCTCCCGATTTTTTAAACGAAAAAATAAACGAATATGCGGTAGCATACAATTTATCGTTTGAAGATGCATCCTATCTGATATCCGCCGATGAAATATCTACTAACATGTACAGCGAAGCGGACGACAGCATTGATATATTGTATAAAGACGGAAGTATAAAAGATATATCCGGCGCTTCGGATATGCTGAATATTCACCTTCTTTCTAAGAAAGTTAAGAAGTATTACTATTGTTTTTTGCGAATTTCAAAATAATTTCCGTACTTTGCCCTGATTTTTACAAATTATTTAAAAAGAAAGAATGGAGTTTAGTGCACAACAAATAGCCGTTATTCTGCAAGGAAAAGTAGAAGGGAACGAGCTGGTTTCGGTCGGTAACTTTTCTAAAATTGAAGAAGGGAAACCCGGGACGCTTACCTTTCTTGCCAATCCGAAATATGCACAATACTTGTACAAAACCCAAGCGAGTATTGCCCTTGTGAATGATGGTTTTGTTCCGGAGAAAGAACTTCCGGCCACGTTGACCCTTATTCGCGTGCCGGATGCTTATGCTGCGTTGGCTACGCTGATGGAGTTGGTTAGCCGGGCAAAACCCCGGAAGATGGGTATTGAGCCTCTGTCGTATATCAGTTCTTCTGCTGTTTTGTCGAAAGAAGATGTATATATCGGCGCTTTTGCCTATATCGGGGACAATGCCCGTCTTGGGAAAAACGTGGCTATTTACCCTCAGGCTTATATCGGGGACAATGTTACGATCGGCGATGATACGATTATCTATGCCGGCGCCAAAATCTATTCGGATTGTCGGATTGGCGCGCGTTGCATCATTCATGCAGGCGCAGTAATCGGCTCGGACGGATTCGGATTTGCCAAAGAAGGGGAAGTATACAAGAAAATTCCACAAATGGGAAACGTTGTTATTGAAGATGATGTGGAAGTCGGCGCCAATACCACTATTGATCGCGCCGTCATGGAATCGACAATTATCCGCAAAGGTGTAAAATTAGACAACCTTATTCAAATCGCCCACAATGTAGAAATCGGAGAAAATACCGGAATGGCGGCACAGGTAGGAATTTCAGGTTCTACCAAGGTAGGGAAAAGTTGTCTTATCGGCGGACAAGTTGGTTTGAACGGACACATTAAGATCGGCGACAACGTCAGTATCGGCGCTCAATCGGGCGTCATGAGCAATACCGAGTCGGGTAGGAAAATTATAGGCACACCGGCCGTAGAAGTCAGGGATTTCCTCCGGTCGAGCGTCATTTTCCCGAAATTGTCCGACATGTATAAAACAATCAATCAATTACAAAAGGAAATAGATATACTCAAAGAGAAATTAAAATAACGTAATGAATACGAAGCAACACACATTAAAGGATAGTTTTTCGTTAAAAGGAAAAGGCTTGCATACGGGCTTGGAAATTGAAATCAAATTTAATCCCGCCCCGGTTAATCACGGTTATAAAATCAAACGGATTGATTTGGAGGGTCAACCGGAGATTGATGCCTTGGCCGAAAATGTGAAAGGTACGCAACGGGGAACCGTTTTGTCTAAAAACGATGTACAGGTTTCAACGGTAGAACATGCTATGGCTGCATTGTATGCCTACGAAGTTGATAATTGCCTGATTGAAGTCAATGCGCCGGAATTTCCGATATTAGACGGAAGCGCTATTATTTATGCCGAAGAAATAGAACGGGTTGGTCTGGTCGAGCAAGATGGCGACCGTGATTTTTATATCGTCAAGAGCAAAATAGAAGTTAAAGACGAGGAAACTGGCTCATCCATCATCGTTCTTCCGGATGATTCTTTCGGGGTGTATGCGCACATTACTTTCGATTCTATTTTCCTTGATAATCAGTATGCTACATTAGACAGCCTGAAAAATTTCAAAAATGAGATTGCGGCAAGCCGTACTTTCGTTTTCGTAAGGGAAATCGAACCTTTGCTGCAACATGGTTTGATCAAAGGCGGAGACTTGGATAATGCCATTGTCATTTACGAGCGCCAAATCAGTCAGGAAAGATTGGACAAATTGGCTGATACGATGGGCGTAAGTCACAAAGACGCCACGGAATTAGGCTATATCATGAATAAACCCTTGGCCTTTTCCAACGAACCGGCGCGACATAAACTTTTAGATATTATGGGCGACATCGCCTTGATAGGCAAGCCCCTCGTCGGAAAAATTCTGGCCTCATGTCCCGGACACAAAATCAACAATCAGTTTGCAAGGATTATTCGTAAAGACATACGAATGAACGATGTACAAGCTCCTTTCTATAATCCGAATATTCCGCCTGTTATGGATATCAACCGGATTAAGGAATTGCTCCCGCACCGTTTTCCCTTTCTTTTGGTGGAAAAAATCATCGAAATCGGTTCCAAGCATATCGTAGGCCTGAAGAATGTATCGGTCAACGAACCGTTTTTCCAAGGACATTTTCCGGACGAACCCGTAATGCCCGGTGTATTGTTGGTTGAGGCAATGGCGCAGACTTCCGGTCTGCTGGTACTTAACAGCGTAGACGATCCCCAACGCTATTCTACCTATTTCTTGAAAATGGATAATGTGAAATTTCGTCAGAAAGTAGTTCCCGGCGACACCTTGATACTCCGGCTGGAATTTACGTCCGAACTCCGACGGGGAATCGCGAATATGAAAGGGTATTGCTTTGTGGGGGAAAAAGTGGTCTGTGAAGCGGATTTAATGGCACAAATAGTTAAAAACAAATAAAATGATACAGCAATTATCGTCTATACATCCTGAAGCTATTATTGGAGAAAATGTATTTATCAGTCCTTTTGTTTCCATTGACAAGAACGTAGTAATTGGAGACAATACCTATATTTATCCGAATGTTGTGATCATGTCCGGCGCCAGAATCGGTAAGAACTGCCGGATATTTCCGGGAGCGGTCATAGCCGGAATTCCACAGGATTTGAAATTCAAGGGAGAAGAAACGATTGCCGTAATCGGCGATAACACAACTGTGCGCGAATGTGCTACCGTAAACAGGGGCACTGCGGCCAAAGGACAAACCATAGTCGGAAACAATTGTTTATTAATGGCTTATTCGCATGTTGCCCATGATTGTATTCTGCGTAACAATGTGATTTTGGGAAATGCTTCACAATTGGCCGGAGAAGTTGAAATAGACGATTATGCTATTTTGAGCGGAGGCTCTTTGCTACACCAGTTTACCAAAGTCGGGCGGCATGCTATGATTCAGGGTGGTTCCCGTGTGGGAAAAGATATACCGCCTTATATCGTTGTAGGACGTGAACCGATTACTTATTCCGGCGTCAATATCGTGGGACTTCGCAGGAGAGGATTTGATAATGAGAAGATTGGAGCTATACAGGAAATTTACCGTATTTTGTACCAATCGGGCATGAACAATAAAGACGCTGCAAAATATATCGAAGAAAACATTCCCTCCTCGGAGGAAAAAGAAAATATTATTACCTTTATAGCCAATTCTTCAAGAGGGATTGTGAGAGGCTATTTAGAATAAAAAAATGAAAAATAAAATGGTTTACAGATTTATTATATTGTCCGATGAATCGGATAATTTCAGAAGAGAAATCCTGATTGATTCCGATGCGACTTTCTTTGACTTATACGAGGCAGTCTTAGATTCCGTGGGATTTACGAAAGACCAGATGGCGTCTTTTTTCATTTGTGACGACGAATGGAACAAGGAAAACGAAATAACTTTGATAGAGATGGACACCAGTTCGGAAGAAGATAGCTATGTGATGGACGCCACCCGGTTAAATGAGTTGTTGGAGGATGAGCGTCAAAAATTGCTATTTATTTTTGAATATCTTACCGACCGTGCATTTTTCATGGAATTGCGGGAAATTATTACCGGAAAATCTTTGGAAAAAGCCGAATGTAGCAAATCAATCGGTAATCCGCCGCCTCAGATTACCGATTTTGAAGAATTTGAAGCGAAAGCGGCAGTCCCGCTTACGCAGATAGAAGAAGATTTCTTCGAAGAAGATTTCAATTTGGACGAGTACGAAGAAGAGGATTTCGGTAACTTGAGCGAAGGGAATCCTTTCGATAATTATTAAAGCTTTTGAAAACTTTAGTTGTTTTATTAGGCCCTACCGGAGTCGGAAAAACAGACTTATGCCAGAAACTGGCAAAACATTTGGGCGCACCGGTTATTTCTTCCGATTCCCGTCAAATTTATGCAGGTTTGACCATAGGCACCGCAGCTCCCTCGCCGGAAGAACGCCGGGAGGTTGCGTATCATTTCGTCGGAAAACTTGGTTTGGAGGAATATTATAGCGCCAGCCGATTTGAAGAAGATGTAACCGGGTTACTTGAACAATTCTATCAAACCCATGAAACCGTCCTGATGTGTGGCGGTTCCATGATGTATATTGACGCTGTTTGCAAGGGGATAGACGAAATTCCCACTATTGATGAAACCCTGCGCGACGAGTTGAAAATTTTGTATGATGAAGAGGGCATTGACCCTATCCGCCAGCAATTGAAAATCCTTGACCCTGTTTTTTACAAGCAAGTTGACTTGCAAAATCACAAACGGGTGATTCATGCGCTGGAAATATGCTTGATGAGCGGACGCCCCTACTCTTCCTTGCGAAAAAATGAAACGAAAGACCGTCCTTTCAAAATTGTTAAAATCGGCCTGACACGTGAACGGGAAGAACTTTATGAACAGATTAACCATCGTGTTGACCGGATGATGGAACAAGGACTCTTGGAAGAAGCCCGTTCTGTTTATCCTCTCCGGCACTTGAATGCATTGAACACTGTAGGGTATAAAGAGTTATTCGATTATTTTTCCGAAGAATGCAGTTTGGAATTTGCCGTTGAAAAAATCAAACAAAACACCCGCATCTATTCCCGCAAACAAATGACTTGGTTCAAACGCGATAAGGAAATACGTTGGTTTCATCCCGACGAAGAAAAGGCGATTTTCAAATTTCTTCGCCAGCAATTAGCGGATGGCGGCTTATTATTGTAAGTTCTTCTTACAAAAATTTAGAAATGGGAGCGCGCTTCGAACTTTGGGAATGTCTTCTTTATTACAGATTAAAAAAAAATCATCTTTTGTTGCTTTTACAAAATAATTGTTTTAACTTTGCCTTCAGATAACACATATAATATATAATATTTTTTGCTTATGATATAAAAATAAAATGTGCAGACAATGCACATGTTAAGACTTTTTTGAAAAAGCGTTGCTTTTTATTCTTGTGACATAAATTCCACAACTGACCCTGTAAAAAGGGTAGTAATTCCAAGAGTAAGTTAATTGACGCCGCGGTGGCGGCGTGGAATAACTTATCGGGAATTACAGGTCGTGGAAAACCTTTGTCACAGGTAAGGTTAATTCCACGCTTTTTTTATGTACAAAATTAATTAAAAGATCAAATTTATGGAATACGCACTAAACTTTACCATTTTTACACTATCTATGTTTTTTCTGTTTATTGTAATACGGAAAGAACTGAATCTAAAACGTTTATTGAAAGAAAAAGAAAAATTATTCAGGGAGCGACTGCATCCGGAATTTGAAACCTTCCGGATAACTTCGAGCTATCAGAAAATCAGTCAGCTAAACGAACAAGAAGAAAAGCAACGAAAATGCTTTAACCCGGAGGAGCGCCAGCGACTGAAGGACGATATTAAAATTTCATTTTCGAAATTTTCTGAAGAATTGCAAATCGCCTGTCCAAGACTAAGTCCTGATGAAATCGTGTTTTGTTGCCTTGCAAAGTCAGGCATATCATTTCCGGTTATCGGTTTATGTTTTGGAAATATTGATTTACATGCGGTGAAGCAAAGAAAATATCGCATTCGTAAAAAAATGCTTCAAGTTCAATGCGAAAAATTATTTGATTCTATTTTCATACAAAATGAATAAAAAAAGCCAAATTTGACCCCCTGTTACCGTCCTGTTACCCAATTGTTACCTGCTGTATTTGTAAGTAGCTGATAATCAATCTGCCTTGTTACCGGATTGTTACTTGGAAAATTTGGTTGTTACTTTGGTCTATGTTTATCTTTGTCGAATAAAATATAATCAATATTGTTATTGTCATAAATAATATCTTTCTTTGTGGCTAAAATATCAACTTGATTAATAAAATGTTAAAAAAATATGTACAAAAAGATTCTCTTACAAATTATAGTATTTATATTCACATATACTGTTGCCAACGCAGCCGTCCCTGTTTCAGGGAAAATAATAGAAGAATCGACGGGTAATCCGTTGGAGTATGCCAATATTGTACTGCTTTCATTACCCGATTCGGCATTCGTTTCAGGAACAACCAGCGGAGAAGGCGGTCTTTTTCAATTTGACAAGGTGAATAGCGGCAAGTATTTGCTGAAAGTCTTATACATCGGTTTTGAAAACAAACTTATAACCGTTGATGTAGCTGCAAATCCGGTTGATTTGGGGGATATTTCATTGAAGGAATCAAATGTTTTGAGCGAAGTGGTGATTACCTCCAAAACGCCTCCTTTTCGTTCGAGCATTAACGGCGGAATTATTGCCAATGTATCCACAACGCTGTTAAGTTCGGTTGGAACAGCCAATGACGTTTTACAACGGATGCCGGGCATTGCGATGGACAATAATAAAATAACCGTTTTCGGCAAAGGCGCTCCCATTGTTTATATCAACAATAGGAAAGTTCGCGACAACCAGGAATTGGAAAGATTGGAATCATCCGAAATATCTACCATTGAATTGATTACCAATCCCGGCGCTAAGTATGACGCCGAAGGACGCGCCGTTTTGCTCATCAA
>JAITNQ010000124.1 GCA_031290435.1 Candidatus Symbiothrix sp.
TAGACTTTGTGAAATCCTATCACAAAAATACCGGCGGTTATGTGTTGTTGGAAGACGGGAATGAAATAGGGATTTCTCCGGCTTACAAAGATGCTTTTTTGCTGCTATTTAAATAAAGGTCTGTTGAAAAACCGATCAGCTCACTCCTTTACAATAGCAGGTTTTTCACTCAATAACCAAGCTGTCGAATAGGAAGGATTGTTTTTCCTGAAATTATCAAGGTATGATTCCGCTTCTGTTTTATTTGCGAATTTATTGATAAAAATTCTGTATCTTCCTTTAGAACAGACAAGGTCGGCCCCTTCAAAGCCTTTGGCGTGAAATTCGGATAAAACTTCTTTAGCCGATTTTAAATCCGGCAAACTGCCGACAATAATAAAATACCGGCGGGTTGAAATTTCAGCCATATCTTTCACCTCTGTTTGTTCGTATGCAGCAGTAGCAGTATGAACAATAGCGGCCGAATCCGGAACAATATCCGCTATTGTTTCAGACGGCATATTTGAAATTGTACCATAGTTGGCCGGGAAAGCAAACATACCTGCAGATTGTGTTTGCGGATAATCGGCATGATTGTTCAATGGCGTCGAAAAGACAAACAAAGCCAATACGGCTGCCGCCACCGAACCGGTATAAGTCAGAATCCTTCTGTTTAGAGGTATCCAAATCACCTCCTTTTCCTTCTTCACACTATACCTTTCACGTTCTTCCGTTTTTTGAAGTTCACTCAGACGAGGTAAATAAAAATTGGTGAATCCATAATAAGAAGCGTTACAACTCAAATTACCAACGGGACTGAACATGACTTTTTGTTCCTCCGAAAGACAGAGGTTTCCCACCCAAGGTATATTGATTGCCTCTCTTTTATTCAGTTTGTTATGCAGTTCATTCACAAACTGTTGAACCAAATGGTTCGCTTCGTTGTATGCGATATTTTTTCCTTTGGCAACGGAATTTACCAGCAGTCCGTCGTTATGTTTCACTTCGGAATTAAAACCTAAAAAATTGGCAGGCGGAGAAGATACTCCCCATTTATTTACCCGTTCAGTTTCAACAGAAGAGACGACAAAAGCGCCAAAGCCCGGAATGATAACACATTCGTGCTTTGTAAGCAAATAGGCTATATGGAAATGGATACTTTGCATGTTGCAAAAGTAGGGATTTTTTTTTTATTGTGCAAGTTGTATAATTTTTTTGATAATTGATTTTTTATCACTACCTTTGAGAATGAGTTATTTGATACAATTAACACATTAATATATACGCATGAAAAAAAAGATCATCACCATTGCGCTGTGTATAGGAGGATTTGTTTTCTCCTATATGGATTTGTCGGCTTGTACATCGGCGATTATCACAGGAAAAATCACAGCCGACGGCCGACCGCTTTTGTGGAAACATCGTGATACGGACGATGAAAACAACCGGATGGCGTTTTTCAAAGGGACAAAATACGATTTTCTTGCACTCGTAAACAGTCCGGATGAAGACGGCATAGCCTGGACAGGCAGCAATAGCGCCGGTTTTTCCATCATGAATACCGCATCTTACAACTTGAAAGAAGATGATATCGAAGAGATGGATATGGAAGGTGTATTGATGTACAAAGCCTTGTCGGAATGTCGGAATCTCGCCGATTTCGAGGCTTTCTTAGACAATTATCCGCGGCCTATACGTGTAGAAGCCAATTTTGGTGTTATTGACGCCGAAGGAGGAGCCGCCTATTACGAAGTGAACAATACCCGGTGGGTGAAAGTGGACGCCAACGATCCCAAAATCGCTCCGGGCGGTTATCTTATTTATACCAATTTTTCCTATACAGGACGTTCCAATGAAGGAATGGGCTATATCCGCTATCAGACGGCTACCGAAATCATCTCCCGGCAGGCGGCGCACGGTAACATCAATCCCCATTGGATTTTCAATCATCTGTCCCGTTCGTACTACCATTCACTGATGGGCATCGACTTGTTGGACGATACATTTTCTCCGGAAAAAGCATCCGGTTGGGTATATGACCAAGATTTTATTCCCCGGAAACTGACTGCTGCATCCATCATCGTGCAGGGAGTTAAACCGGGCGAAGACCCCGAAATGACAATCCTATGGACCATACTCGGTTATCCGCCTGTCGGGATTGCCGTTCCGTTGTGGGTAAAAGCCGGCGCCGCACAGCCGGATATCATGCTCAAAAGTGCGGAATCCAATCATTCCCGGATGTGTGACCGGGCGCTCGAACTTAAACATGCTGTTTTTTCCTTAAAACGTGGAAATGGATACAAATACATGAATTTTAATCTTCTCCACAATAGTACCGGTAGCGGATACATGCAAGGGCTTGCACCCGTTGAAAAGGAAATTTTCAAACTTTATCAGGAACCGGTCGAAAGATGGCGCAAAACCGGAATTAACTTGCAGGAATTGCAAACGCTTCAGCTGCAAATGAAAAATAAAGTGGAACAAGCCTACAATTCGCAAGTAGAATAGCCTATGAATAATTCATAATTTATAATTTATAATTCATTCACGATGAAACATTTCAGCATTATCAGCACTATTTGCCTGCTGGCCGTTGTTACGGCGAATGCAGCCCAAGTCGATTCGATTGCCGTAAAAAGCAAAGCGATGAAGACCGGTATCAAAGCCATCGTTATCCAACCGGATAAGGCGCTACAAGGGCAAACTTGCCCGGTTATTTATTTGTTGAACGGCTATAGCGGAAACGAAAAACAATGGCCGGGAATCAAACCCGACCTGCCCAAAATCGCCGATGAAAACGGCCTGATTTTTGTTTGTCCCGATGGAAAAAACAGTTGGTATCTGGATAGTCCCTTAGACAAGACTTCGCAGTACGAAACATTTATTTCTTTTGAACTTATCGCTTACATCGACAAAAACTACCCAACGATTGCCGACCCTAAACACCGGGCAATTACCGGACTCAGTATGGGAGGACACGGGGCTTTGTTCAATGCGTTCCGGCACAAAGATATTTTCGGAGCAGTCGGCAGTATGAGCGGCGCGGTGGATATTCGCCAGCGTGGCGATAATTTCGGTTTGGTGCATTTGTTGGGCGATATTACCAAAAATCCAAAAATCTGGGAAGCGTATTCCGTGCTGAACCAAATCAAAAAAATAGCCAACGGCGATTTAGCCATTATTTTTGATTGCGGCGTAAGTGATTTTTGTTTCCCGCTAAATGAGGCTTTAAACAAAGCCCTATGGGAAAAGAAAATCGACCACGACTATATAACACGGCAAGGTGAACACAATGGAACTTACTGGAAAAACGCCATAGATTACCAAATCTTGTTTTTCTGCAAGTTTTTTAATAGGGGCAGGTAAA
>JAITNQ010000236.1 GCA_031290435.1 Candidatus Symbiothrix sp.
CAGGGACTTTGCGAAATGTGTAAAGAACGGATCGAAAAAACGGCAAAAAATACAAGCGGTGTTTCATCGGCGATTTGGGATATTCAAACAAAAGAATTACATTTGCACTATGATTTCGAGAAAACTTCTCTGGATGCAGTAGCGAAAGCCTTGGCGAAAGTCGGGCACGATACGGAGAAATACAAGGCGGATAAAGCGGTTTACGATGCCTTGCCGGAATGTTGTCGATACAGAAAATGAAAATAGTAGGAAATATTATCTGGTTGGTTTTCGGCGGCGTTTTTATTGCTGTCGAATATTTGGTGTCGAGCGTGTTGCTTATGATCACCATTATCGGTATCCCATTTGGTTTGCAAACGCTTAAATTAGCTCTGTTAGCCTTGTGGCCTTTCGGAAGTACGGTTACGGACAAAGGCAATTCGGGCGGATGCTTGTCTCTGTTCATGAATGTGCTCTGGATTTTGCTTGGCGGATTATGGATATCGCTGACGCATTTTGGTTTCGGCTTATTGTTCTGCATTACGATAATCGGTATTCCGTTCGGCAGGCAACACTTCAAAATGGCGGCGCTGGCATTGACTCCTTTCGGAAAAGAAATTGCGTAGAAATTATTCCGAAATCAGTTTCTTTTGCAGTTCTTCCGCTGTGATAGCCACTGATAATTTTCCTTTGTGCGCCAATGAAATTTTTCCGGTTTCTTCGGAAACAATAATCACTTTGGCATCGGTTTCCTGAGACAAACCCAAAGCTGAACGGTGACGTAAACCAAGATGTTTTGGAATATTCTGGTCTTGAGAAACCGGTAGGATACAAGCTGCCGCCTTGATTTTTTTTCCTGAAATAATCATCGCTCCATCGTGTAAAGGGCTGTTTTTAAAGAATATATTCTCAATCAACCGGGTGCTGATGTTGGCATTCAGGATTTCGCCTGTTTCTACAAAAGTATCCAAAGAAGTAGTTTGCTGGATAGCAATTAAAGCGCCTTCTTTCCGTTTGGCCATGTCCATGGAAGCCATCACTATGGGCATAATATAGGTAAGGTTCTCATCGACATTGGTTTCATTTTTCGGTTTAAACAGTTTCTTTATAAAACCGAGTCCCTTATTGGAGCCTAAAGCCTGAAGAAACTCTCGTATTTCTTTCTGGAACACGATAACCAATAAGATAAAACCAACACTGATAAACTTATCAAAAATAGCGCCCATCAGGCGCATTTCGAAAACTTGAGATACCAAAATCCAAATGGCGACAAAAGACAGGACGCCCAAAAAAATGTTTGTCGTCCCGGTTTTTTTCATCAGGAGAAAAGTCTCGTAGAGAAAAAAAGCGACTAATAAAATATCGATAAGGTCTTTTATTCCAAAGTGAATCATTCGTTTATATTTTTTATTTTATGAAACAATCTAACTGTCTGTACAGCCTCTTTTACATCATGTACCCGTAGGATATGTATACCTTTGGTTAAAGCAAACATATTCAGGGCAGTAGTCCCATTCAGACTTTCGGCGGGAGTCGTTTCGATTACTTCCCGAATCATTGTCTTTCGCGAGAAACCAACTAAAACAGGCAGCTCAAAGATATGAAATTCTTCCAATTTTTCCAAAATTTCATAATTTTGAGTGGTAGTTTTACTAAAACCAAAGCCCGGATCAATCCATATATCGTTTACACCCAATTGATGAAGTTGATTTACTTTTTCTGCAAAATAGCAGAATATTTCCTGCATCATATTCTCATAATAAATATGTTGCATCATGGTTTGCGGACTTCCCTTCAGGTGCATAATGCTATAAGGAACTTGCAAGCGGGCAACTGTTTCAAACATTTTTTGGTCTAAGCTACCGGCGGCTATATCGTTGATAATGGCTACGCCAAAATCTTCCACACAACGCTTAGCCACTTCCGAACGGAAAGTATCTACCGAAACTATGGCATTGGGAATTTCCCGAAACAAGATTTTTAAGCCGTATTCCAAGCGAGATATTTCTGCTGCTTCATCAACGTATGTTGCCGACGGTCGTGAAGAATAGCCTCCAATGTCAATGATATCCGCCCCTTCTTCCATAATTTGAATTACGCGCCCGACAATCTCTTTTTCCGTTTGTTTACGGCTACCCTCAAAAAATGAATCCGGCGTAATGTTCAGGATTCCCATCACTTTCGGCGAGGAAAAATCCATCAACTCTCCTTTTATATTGCTTGTTAATCGTATCATTTTACAAAAATACTATTTTACAAGGATATTTTGTATCTTTGTTCATTAAATTTTTCAATCAAATGAATTTGGACGAGCTTTATTCGATTTTTTTGCATGGTACGACCATCACTACCGATAGCCGGATTTGTCCGGAAGGGTCTATTTTTTTTGCATTGAAGGGTGATCATTTCGATGGCAATGACTATATCGGACAGGCTCTGAAAGCCGGAGCCGGTTTTGCGGTTGGGGACCGGCAAGACTTACCGTCAGATAAACGGATTATCCGGGTTGAAGATGCCTTGCAAACTTTGCAAGATTTGGCTAACTATCATCGTAATAAACTAAAAACGACTGTAATAGCCATTACCGGAACCAATGGTAAAACAAGCACTAAAGAATTAGTTGCCGCCACTTTATCGGCACAGTACAATATCCTTTTTACATCGGGAAATCTGAACAATCACATTGGCGTTCCATTGACCTTGTTACAGCTGAAACCGGAGCATCAGTTTGCCGTCGTAGAAATGGGCGCTAATCATCCGGGTGAAATCAAGGCGCTTTGCCGGATTGCAGCGCCTGATTATGGGCTGATTACAAATGTCGGGAAAGCTCATCTCGAAGGCTTCGGCTCTTTTGAAGGCGTAATTCAAGCCAAAACGGAATTATATGATTTTCTGAGAGATAGAGGCGGAACTGTTTTCGGGAACTTCAATAACCTTTATTTGAAAGATTTCTATACATCTTTGCATATGGTTTATTATGGAAATACTTCGGAAGCATTTGTTTCCGGTCGAATTACAACAACTGAACCTTGTTTGGAACTGGAATGGACCAAAGACAAGGAGAAAACGCCGACTCATTATTGTCGGACAAATTTGGTAGGCGGCTATAATTTTGAAAATGTGATGGCAGCTGTTTGTATCGCATCTTATTTTGGCGTGGAAAGTGAAAAAATCAGCCGGGCAATTGCTGCTTATGTCCCACAGAACAATCGTTCGCAAAACTTGCAAACAACCAAAAACAGACTGATTATAGATGCTTACAATGCGAATCCAAGCAGTATGAAAGCAGCGTTGGATAATTTTCTGGCATTGCATGTTTCTCCTAAGATGGTGATTCTGGGCGAGATGAAAGAATTAGGCGCGTACAGTAAAGAAGAGCATCAGCAATTGATTGACCGATTGTCGGCGAGCGGTCTTGATAAAGTCTTTCTCTGTGGCGAAAGTTTTGTCGCTTGCTGTTCCATCCCGTCGGATTGGCGTATTTTCCCCCAAACGACAGATTTGCTAACCTATCTTCCAACAGCCGACATTTCAGGATACTATATCTTGATTAAAGGCTCCAGAACAAATCAATTGGAGAAAACTACGGCGTTTTTGTAATATTAACCGCAAAGGCGCAAAGAAACGCAAAGAAGAAAAATCTTTGCGTTCCTCAGTGCCTTTGCGGTTAAATTAAACAGCTTCTTTGCGGGTAATAAACAGCGCTTATTCCGCTTCTTGCTGTGCTTCGTATTCTTTCAGCAACTTATCCTGTACATCGGTCGGAACCAATTCGTAAGCAGCAAATTTCATCGTGAAGGAAGCGCGTCCCCCGGTGATGGAACTCAAAGAGGTAGAATAGCTACCCATCTCTTTCAGAGGTACTTTTGCCATCAGTTTTTCGTAGCCTTTCTCAGAACTCATACCCATAATCATGGCGCGGCGGCCTTGCAAATCGCCCATCACATCACCCATGTATTCCGATGGAAGTGAGACTTCTACATCATAAATAGGTTCAAGGATTTTAGGGCCTGCATTTTTGAATGCGGTAGAGAAAGCGTTTCTTCCGGCGAGCATAAACGAAATTTCGTTCGAATCGACCGGGTGCATTTTTCCATCATAGACAATTACGCGGACATCCCGTGCATAAGAGCCGGTCAAAGGACCTTGCTCCATGCGTGCCATAATTCCCTTCAGGATAGCAGGTAAGAAACGAGCGTCGATAGAGCCGCCAACGATAGAGTTCACAAATATCAATTTTCCACCCCAATCCAAAGGAAGTTCCTGAACATCACGCGCTTGGATTTTGAATTCTTGTCCGTTGAATCTATACACTTCCGGCATAGGCATACCTTCCTGATAGGGTTCGATAATCAGGTGTACTTCACCAAATTGTCCGGCGCCGCCCGATTGTTTCTTATGGCGGTAGTCGGCGCGTGCCGATTTTGTAATTGTTTCACGATACGGAATCTTCGGTTCGATAAATTCGATAGCTAATTTATCGTTGTTTTCAATCCGCCATTTCAGTGTTTTCAGGTGAAATTCGCCCTGACCGGAAACAATCACTTGCTTCAGTTCTTTCGATTGTTCCACGACCCAAGTTGGGTCTTCGGCACGCATCCTTCCGAGAATTTCCATCATTTTTTCAGCATCCGCTTCGTTGACAGCTTTGATGGCGCGACGATATTTGGAATTTGGGTATTTGATGAAATCGAATCTATTGTCTATCCCTTTTCCGTTCAGTGTATTGCCTGTATTGACATCTTTCAGTTTCACGGTTGCACCAATATCTCCGGCTTTCAGTTCCGGCACTTCGGCGCGCGTTTGTCCTGCCACGACGAACAATTGTGAAATCCGCTCTTTGGAGCCTCTGTCCTCGTTCAGTACATCATCGCCGGGTTTAACCGTACCGGACATGACTTTGAAGTAGGAAACACGTCCGATATGCGGTTCAACGGTAGTTTTGAAAATAAAAATGCTGGTTGTTCCTGTCGGGTCGGGTGTAATCTCGTTGCCTTCCGTGTTTTTGTAAAGCGGCATTTCCGGTATGCTGGGAACATTATTGCCCAAAAATTCCATCAGTCGGCGAACGCCCATGTCTTTTCCGGCCGATGCGCAGATAACCGGAAACATCCCTCTGGCAAGCAAGCCTTTGCGGATACCTTCACGCATTTCATCTTCCGTCAGGCTCCCTTGGTCGAAGAATTTTTCCATCAAATTCTCATCGTTTTCGGCGGCAGCTTCAACTAAAGCATTGTGCAATTCGGCGGCTTTTTCTTGTTCCGAAGCGGGAATATCCAATATTTCGGGCGTGCCGCCTTCGGGTTTCCATTGATAGAGTTTCATTTTCAGAACATCTACCATTTGGTGAAAATTTTGGCCGGTTTGCAGGGGATACTGGATTAGTACGACTTTTCCGCCATAATTTTCCTTCAGTTGCGCCAAGGTTTTGTCGAAATCGGCATTTTCCTTGTCCAATTGATTAAGGAGAAAAATAACCGGTTTGCGCTGGGCTTCCGTATGGCGGAAAAGGTTGATGGTGCCCACTTCTATCCCGTACTGCGCATTGATTACCATCAGCGCGGAATCCGTTACACTAAGTGCAGAAACAGCGCCGCCTGCAAAATCGTCTGATCCCGGCGTGTCGATAAAATTCAATTTCTTATTCAACCATTCTACACTGAAAATGGTCGAAAAAACCGAATAGCCATACTCTTTTTCTACCGGGAAATAGTCGGTTACCGTATTTCCGTTATCTACTGAACCTCTACGTTTTATAACGCCACTCTCAAAGAGCAAAGCTTCAGAGAGAGTGGTTTTACCCGAGCCGGAACTGCCTACAATAGCGATGTTCCTGATTTCATTTGTTTGATATACTTTCATGATAACATTTATATTTTAAAATTTAACAATAATTTTCGGTCACTTCGAAAAGCCGCGCAAATTATAAAAAAATAAGGAAATCCACAACATAAAAGATATGTTGTATAACATGCCATTATAAAAATCGGCTTTTACAAAGTCATAATAAGACGCTGAACTTCTACATAGAAGACAGATTCTCAAAGTAATTGGTAATTGCAGCCGGATCGGTAAATGCTGCAATACCAAAAATGGCAATGATAGCAATCAGCAAAATCAAATAGATAGCGGACAGACTCAGTCCAATCCATGCACAGATTTTCCCAGCTTTTATATTGCTGTAAGAACTCTCTGTGAATTTTTCCGGATTAGAAAGGTATTGGCCTGTTGCTGATTTTGCTAATACCAAAGCAATTATTGCAAATACAATTCCTAATCCATAGAGGCAACAAGCCGGAATGGAAAAAATTCCAAACACCAAAATAAGTGTTGCATTGGGCAGTGAAACCTGTGGTTGATAATAATCTTGTTCCATACTTAAAATAATTTATGTGTAAATACTTTGTAAAAATAAAAAATCAAAATAATTGAAGCGGTTGTTGCATAAGACCATTTGATGATTGCAGCGCCGTGTCTGAAATCAAATTTCAGGTGCAAAGCAGTGAAAGCAAAAGTAAACAACATAGGGATGGTGGCCGGATAGGTTTGAAGACTTCGGACGATATCTCCTTCCAATAAGGCAATTACACTGCGTTGCAATCCGCATCCGGGGCAATCCAAGTGGAGGAATTGCTTGCTCGGACAGGTCAGTAAATGTACCTTCAGCCAGTCGATAATCAAAATTACACCCATACTTCTTTTCAAAGTTACAAAAGTAGGGAAAATTTTTGGAAAAAATCAAATTTTTTATTAAATTTGCCGGATAAAAATTTTCTACAATGAAAAAACATGTATTATTCTTTATCGTAATTGTTTTTGTAATGCCGGTAAATAATCTGATTGCACAAGTGAACAATAATGTTATCACATTTATGATTGGAGGGTTCCAAGTAAGTACATTAGTTGAAACGCAGTCGGCCGGGAATCCGAGTATCTTAATCGGGGCCAACCAAGCGGATTTGCAAAAATACCTCACCGATGGAACTTTCCAGTCGGAAATCAATGCGTTTTTAGTGCGCACGCCGGACAAAAACATTTTGATAGACACCGGCTTGGGGCTAAATTTATTGCAAAATCTACAATCATTGGGTCTAACTGCCGAGCAGATTGATGTCATTCTTCTCACGCATGTACATGGCGATCATATCGGCGGATTGTTACGCGACGGTAAAGCCGCATTTCCCAATGCTGTACTCTATCTGTCGCAATTAGAATATGGTTTTTGGACCAATAACAAGCAAAGTCTTCCTATAATAAATGCCTACAAAGACAGGATAAAACAATTCGAAGCTGTAGAATTTGACAGTAAGGACAACAATTTATTCGCCGGATTCAAAGGGATTAAAGCCTACGGACATACACCCGGACATACGGTCTATTTGGTGGAGTCAAATGGAGAAAGTTTGCTGATATGGGGAGATTTAACGCATGTGACGCCTGTCCAGCTGCCGCATCCGGAGATTGCCGTTACATACGATTCCAATGCACAAGAGGCGATTGCATCCCGTCTGAAAATATTGAAATATGTAGCAGCGCAAAAAATTCCTATCGCAGGCATGCATATCGTATTCCCTGCTATCGGCAACGTGACGGTCGGCAAGGAAGGCTATGATTTTGAACCCTTGTGTACTTGTCTGGGATATTGAGGCGCCGACCGACTCCTGATACCGACTCCTGATACTTTTAGAAAATGCTTGTTCATTTGATGAGTAGTTTGTGTCCTATCCTGCAATAGATGCATTTTTTCTGTTCGCAATATTCCCGTTTGAGTTGAATCAGCGCTTGGGTATCGCAGGCATTCCGGATTTCTATTCCGGAAAGGGAATATAAATTGATAATGTGATTGCGCTCTGCCGGAATAGCTTCCAGCAAACGAAGCGCTTTTTCGGTATATTGTGTTGCATTTTTTTTCTTTCCATAAGCAAAAAGTAATGGAACTACCACATTGATAACTAATAACTGTATAGCAGACAAGCCTAATTGTTTTTTCCTTTTGGCAGCGGTTTTGTCAAAATTGTAATGTGTCAGCCAATATTCTCCGGTTTCCGAAGTAAACAACGGTTTAAATTCTTCCCAATCAATGCTATCCAATATTTCGGAAAACAAGCCTTGTTTTTTCCGGATAATCCCTGCCAATTGTACAATCTTGATATGCGGAAAATTGTTCGGCCTGATTCTCAGACTTTTGAATATATGCGCATCTAAAGTTTTCAGTTTATATTTCTTCTGCAGAAAAAGATATTCTTTTTGCAGGTTCCGGTAATACGCATCTTCAATAGCTTCTTCTTCCAACAGTCCGGCTTGTCCCAGAAAAAGAGCTTCGGTCTGCATTTCAGAATGTTGGTGTTTGAGGATAATTTTCAAAGACAGGCTTTTCGCTAAGCGTTCGAAAGCATCGTTGTTGATTCCAAATCCGAAATTACGCGCCAATGTGATATAAAATACTTCATTCCAATCGTCGTGATAATCTGCTAACAATTGTAGCAAAGTGTTGGTTTTGCGTTCTAATCGTTCGGTCAACAAGGCGTTTTTCCAGTCGCTCAGGTAAATTTTCGGTATTTCGTGAATCTTTTCTAAACAGGGAACCGATGAATCGCTACCTAATAAAAAACGGTAATTATCCTCAATAAGGTGCGGAATTTTCATCCGCCATTGCGGAATTGATCGGTACGATTCGTCCCGGATTTCAACCGCATCAATCCGTTCAACCACATGCAGGATAACGGAATTATAGGCTTTGTCCTTTTCATGCCGGTGTTTGTACCAGTCGGACGAAGCGGTATGAATTTCTACATTTCCGGCCCAGACTTTGTCTTCAAATTTGATTTTCGCATTGAAAAAATCGGGTCCGGCATTTGGGTTATAAATGCCCGGATCAATAATTTCGAAAGGAATCCCGTCGCTTGTCAGGTAATCCCCCAATTCATAAAGTTTGTGTTTCCAAACATAATGCAATAAAGCTTCCATAGTTAATCTTCGTTTTAGTTAATTTTTTCGGTAATTGAAATAGCCTACAAAGGAAAGATAAATTTATCATTTAACCTACAATTTCGCTGTTTTTTTTACGGGGATGCGTTAATTTTCATATGCTTGGGTGTAGAAAATACATGAAATAAAATCACAGCAATGTAGAGGCATATCCAAAAACGGCTACATTATGAATCGTATGCTTTATAGCTTGCGGGCAGAATGCCGGATTTTACGGCAACAAATCTTCGATCATTTTCCGCATTTCGCTATTGCCGGAATAGCGACGATTTCTCTTCATCGCCGGATAGTCTATGCGATAATCGACTGTTTATTTCGCCGCTACCGGGATATATCCAATCTGCCGTATGTTTTTTATGTCGGAATAATCGTAGAGATAAAATCCGTCCGAACCCACCATAAAAAGATATTCTCCGGTAGGAATCAGGTCATAAGCATGTATCTCCGGGAAAGCAGCCAAAGAATGGTCTGTTATGGTCTTTTTGTCGGTAGCATCATAAATTTTCAGTCCGTCTTTTCCATCGCAAACAAAGAGCGTATTCCCGTCTATTCCCAAACCGTAAGGTTCTGTCATCGTATATGAATTGACCAAATCATACTGCTTGTAATCGTCCGATAGCTTCACCACATCCAGCCGGTTGACATTGGAATTGTTGCAAGTAGTTCCGCCGCGCAAGGTAATGTAGGCGTAATCATCCTGAATCACAACCGGGTCACAACTGGTTACATGCCAAAAATTAGAGAGATAAGCAGGCAAAGAGGGTACATCCAAGCTATAAACCAACATGCCGCTTTGTGTCCCGAAAAACAAGTGCTTATCATAAACAAACAGGGTTTCTACCGTCCCGTTAAGTCCGACCGTTCCGGCTTTGACCGGTTTGGCTGCATTTTGTACATCGAACAAATACAAAATGTAGGTAGAGGCCACGTAAAGATAGCGGTCATATAAGCCGAAACGCGCCATGGAACCGCCTTTCCCGAAAGACGATGCATCTGCTCCTCCTCCGGTCTGCCCTCCTCCTGCATAATAGCTGCCCAAACTATTTTTATCAAAGTATTCGTAAGACGGATAAACCGGATAATTGACCGGATTTACATATTCTAAATCACGCTTTTCACGCCTTATTTCCCATCCGGTTACGACTCCATTTTCCTGATCAATGTTTGCCATAGGCAGTTTTTCGTCCGCTACAACAGGAACCGTATAAGGAAACACACTTTCGATACGCCCCGTTTCTTTCGGATGCATCATATCGGAAATATCAATCGCTACCAAATCAATATAACTGTCGGCATACAGGGTGTTGTCTTTAACTGCAATATCCGCACAGCCCGGAATTTCCACAAAGACCTTGTTTTGCGGATTGGCCGGATTGGAAACGTCTATCACATGAATCCCCTTCAGATATTCCACCACCATCAGGTAGTCCCCTTTGAAATATATTTTGCCCGGATTGCTCAACTCCCGGGACGATGCAGATTGAACGGACGAACGCAAAGTTTCATAATCCATATAAACCGGAATATTCATGCGCAACTCTTCTGTAAATTTGTCCGTACAGGAAAAGAAAAACAGGCTTGCCAACAAGCAGGAAAATGATGTATATAAAGTTTTCATATGTAAGAAATTATAAATATAAATTATGAATTATGAACGCTTTGTTATTTTTTTAAAAGATTATACCTAATGTTAAAGAAAGACGATTGTATTCCACATGTAAACTGTAAGCTTCCGCACCTTCATAATTCAGTTGCTGATAACGATAGCCTGCGGTCAATGCAATTCCAAGGCCGACCTTGGTGTAAAATACAAAACCTGCGGAAGGATTGACCATAAAACCTCCCTTTGAATCCAATTTTTCAGGGGGAGCGTAATATGGCCAATAAATATAATCGGAAGTATACCTCATATAGCTATTGTATACATACGTTTTGTCTTCCAAAGAAAACTGGTATCCGGCCGACAACCGGATAAAAGGGCTTACAATCTTTTTATCGCCGAATTGATATAACAAATTGGCGGTGACGGGTAAATGCGTCTCTTCAATGAATTCCACACCCAAGCCCAATCCGGCTGATAAATTTTTGTGGAAAGCATAATTCAAGGAGGAATGAAATATGAACGGAGCGTCATTTTCATTGTCCGGATTGCCGACCAATACACCGCTTTCTGTGAAGCTAATCCACTTCCCAGTCTCCGAAGGCCTTTGTGCAAAGGCCGAAAATACGCCGGAACACAAAAGTATTCCGGTCAAAACAAGCAACTTTTTCATTTTTTATAGCATTTAAAATTTCTTTTTTTGCATAAAATACTTTCTTGACTATATAATAGATGTTTAAATTGACCAAAACGTTGCATCGAATCAAAATATTTAACTTTGTTTAACTTTCTAATGAGAATTAGTTGCTAAAAAAAACCACTCAATATATCGGAAATTGCCATGATTTTCAATGAAAATTATAATTTTAATGTTTTATCAATTCTTTATTTTTATATTTGCAGCGGCGAATCAAATACGTAACATAACTTGTGCATACATAAAATTAACTCAATATTTCATGATAACTCGTGCTATAACTTATTCATTATTATTCTTGTCCATCTCTTTGTTTTTTGCCTGCTCAAGGCAAACAGGCGGTGTAGAAAAACTACTCGACGAAGTTGAAAACATTGTTGAACAACAACCTGACAGCGCTTACAAGATGCTGAATACCATCCTTTTCCCGGAAGATTTAAACAGGAATCTATTCAATAAATACAGCCTGCTTATGATACAGGCCAAAGACAAATGCGATAAAGATATCACTTCCGATACGCTTATTTTTAGCACAAAAGTCTATTACCTCAAAAAGGAAGACTATCCGAATGTCGTTTTAGCCGCTTTTTATTGCGGACGGGTATGGCACGAACAGAATAATGTTGAAAAAGCAGCGGCGGCTTATCTGGAGGCGATAGACTTGGCAGCCAACCTGAAAGATTATAATTTGCGAGGTCTTATTTATGGAAATTTAGGCATTCTTTACCAGGAAAATGATTTGGAAAAGAAAGCAATCGCTGTGAGTAAAAATGCCGTTGAAATGTATGATAAAGCCGAAAATTACAAAAATAAAATCAGCGCCTTGTGCGTAATTGGAAATTGTTTTTTATTGGAGAATGAGATGGATAGCGCTTTCTATTATTACAATGAAAGTTTGAAATTTGCTGATTTTCATAAAATAATGGATATGCAATCCAATGTGAGACAAAATATTGGCGTTGTCTATCGTAAAACAGGGGATTATAAAAAAGCGAAAGAATATTTCAAAGAAGCGCTTTCTTTTTCTCCTGACAGTGTGGAGCAAATAAGAATACTTATGAACATAGCCAAAGTTTATATTTTTGAAAATCAAACAGATTCGGCAAGATTTTACCTCAATCAAGCCTTGGCATTTCAAACCAGTGATCCGAAATTATTACGTTCTTCCTATTTTTTATTATCTGAAATAGAAAAAAATAACAAACATTATCAGGAGGCGTTAAAATATTTTAATGCTTATTATGATTATACGATGAAGGTATTCGATAATGAGCAAAACGCCAAAATAATAGAAATGCAGGAAAAATACGATTTTGAAAAACTTAAAAATTTCAATAACAAACTGACAATAAAACATCAATATACACTTATAATCGGCTCTTTAATTTTGTTTATGGCCTGTATTGTTATTTTCCTGTTCTATCTGCAATACCTTAGAAGTGAAAAAAGCAAGTTGGAAACAGACCAAAACATAATCATTTTGAAAAAATTGGCTGATGATTACGAAAAACAGCTCAACGATTATTCGGAAAAGGAACAATCTTTCCAAAACATATTGCTTGCGCATTTTAATATTCTAAAAAAAGTAGCATTGATAGAAAATGAAATACCTGAAAATGAACAAAAAAACGGACAATGGTTTATAAAGAAATATCATAAAATCGTTTACGGACAAAATGATTTGGATTGGAATAAATTGTATGAGACATTAAATGCCCTTCGCAATGGTTTTTACGATAAAGTACGCGAAAAGTATCCAAAATTAACCGACATCGAATTTCGTGTTTGTTGTTTATCTTGCGAAACAGATTTCAATGATAAGGAAATGACCGTTTTTATAGGAAAAACCGTTTGGATGGTTCAACGAATCCGATCTGATCTCAGAAAAAAACTCGGAATGGCGCCGAGAGAAAATATCTATTCTTTTTTATTGCAAAGTTTATCTATTAACAAATAATCACTGTTTTTTATCCTGAAAATGAGCGAAAAAAACTGAATGACAACACACTCATCCTGTTGATTATCAACGAATAAATGTTTTTGTTCGTTGAAAAAAGCTGAATAATACCTGAGTGATGGTTAATGCTGTTTTTTAGTTCAAAAAAAGCCTGTACTTTTGTCGGCAAATCAAGCTAAACAAATTTTGTTTAGCAAAATATTAACAAATTAAAATATCAAAGAGATGAAAAAAATTTATCTGTTATCTGTGATTTTTTGCTGTTTTCTGACAGTATCGGGTAATGCTCTGACCAATAAGAGCAATGGTCTTAAAGAAAAGATTGACTTGGAGGGCGAGCTCTATAATGGAAAATGGCTTGCGGGAAGAATTGTCAAAACAGATTTATAACAATATTTATGAAAAAGATACTATTATTCCTTGCATTTATTTTTGCAACAAGCCATTTATTTTCTCAGAGTATAGAGTGTGAAATTATCAATTTCGGCTGTGCTTTCGGTTTCCAGAAAGATAAAATCGGTAACACGGTGGGGAGACCGGAAGATCCTAAGATTGCGCTCTCTTTTGGAACAGAAATCAGGTGTAATTTGTTGGATAAAAAATTATCACCCGGCCTTCAGTTTACATTTTCCGGTTGGGGCCGCAATTCTTCTTCCGGCGGATATGCAAATACCCAAAATGCGCATATCTTTCTGGCAGTGACGGATTATAATTTCACGGAAGTACACCCAAAAATTATGCCTTTTGTTGGTGCCGGATTAGGTTGTTCGATAATGAGAGACTGGGGAGGAGAAGCTGTTGGGACAACTTATTATTCCCATTTTGCCTGTTGTCCGAGAGTGGGCGTTGAGTTTTTCAAAAGGCTTCGTTTGACAACCGAATATCAGTATATTGGAAATAGAAACAGCTTTTTCAATATCAAATTGGGTTTTGTGGTAGGGTCGTAGCTAATTAAAAGCAAGCGTCCACGCTTGCCACAAAACGAAGTTTTGTAATAAATAGTCCGGTGTAGGGTAGGGGCAACCCAGTCGTATTCGGAAGATTTTTCCATGTTAATTGTACGTATATTTCACACGATATGTTGATTGTATGTATATTCTACAACGATTGGAAAATTTCACCAACGAACCAGGCGCGTAGCGCCGCTATTTTTGTAG
>JAITNQ010000260.1 GCA_031290435.1 Candidatus Symbiothrix sp.
GCCCGTTATATGGAATACAACAATTCCGGTGACGGCGCGGCAACCGGCAAACGCGTAAAATGGGCCAAGGTATTGACGGCGAAAGAGGCCGCGGTCTATACCCTCCAAAATGTCATGAAGGGTTCCGACAATTGGTATCCGAATAATTTATAATTTATTCTTTCAGAATAGATTATTTTCACGACTCTGCATAATCCAAACAAGTTTGGCTTCTGCTCTCGCTGTTCAAATAATTCATAATTCATAATTTTTTACATATGAAAACTTTAAAAAAATATGCGATTTCCCTGCTTTTTCTATGCGCGGCATTTTCGCTGCAAGCAAAAACATATAATTTGCAGGAACTGGGCGCCGATATTACCGGAAAGAAAAAATGTTCGGCATTGATAAATAAGACAATAGAAAAAGCTTTTTCCGAAGGTGGAGGAACGCTCTATTTCCCTGCGGGCGAATACCTGACCGGCCCGATTTATCTGAAAAGCAATATCACTTTGTCTATAGAATCAGGCGCTGTGCTGCGTTTTTCCGATGATTTTGAAGACTATCTGCCGTTTATAAAAGTTCGTTGGGAAGGCGTTGTAATGAATTCTTTCGCTCCCCTGATCAATGCGCAAAATGCCGAAAACATCACCATTACCGGCCGGGGAACTATCGACGGACAAGGTGGAAAATGGTGGAATTTTCACCAGAAAGTCGCCGGAGAAATCCGTTCTAACGGAGATGCTTTACAATTAACCGACTTTCAACGGATATGGGAGGATTCCAACAAAGACCTGATGGTTTCCGATTATTATAAAAACACTGTCAAACGGCGTTTTTTCCGTCCGCCTTTCATTCAGTTTTTTGAATGTAAAAATATAAAAATAGACGGAATCACCATTCAAAATTCGCCTTTCTGGACCATCAATCCGGAATTTTGCGACAACTTGCTGATTCATGGGGTGACTATCAAAAATCCGGATGAGGGGCCGAATACCGATGGAATCAACCCTTCTTCGTGTAGCAATGTCCGCATTTCGGATTGTTTTATCAGTGTCGGCGATGATTGTATTACCATCAAATCGGGTCGTGACGCCGACGGACGTAAATACGGCAGGCCTTGTGAGAATATCACCATCACGAATTGCGTCATGCTTTCCGGTCATGGCGGCGTAGTGATTGGCAGCGAAATGTCGGGCGGCGTAAAAAAAGTAGCTATATCCAATTGCGTATTTTTCGGAACCGATGCGGGCATCCGATTGAAAGCGGCCCGTGGTAGGGGAGGCGTGGTAGAAGAAATCCGGGTGGATAATATTGTGATGAACGATATCCAAAAAAACGCCTTTATTTTCGATTTGTTTTATGACAGGGAATCCAAACCCGAACCCGTTTCGGAACGCACTCCTGTATTCCGGAATATACATTTGAGCAATATTACGGGCAACAATGTGAAGAAAGTGGGTTATATCACCGGTATTGAGGAAATGCCCATCTCAGATATTTCTTTTTCCAATATCAATATGGTTGCTGAAACCGGTTTTACAGCGAAAACGGCCGCCAATATTCAATTCCACAATGTAGATTTTGCCGTAGAGAAAGGAGCCAGTATCGCCCTGACCGATTGCAAAGACATTGTATTGGACAATGTTCGGACAAAGACGCCCTTAGCCAATCAGGCTGTTGTGGAACTGACCAATGTGAATAATGCGTTTATCAACAATTGTTTTCAGCTTAGCGCTACCGATATTTTCTGTAAAACAAAAGACAGTAATATCGTCTGGGGAAATAATTTTATGCATAATGTAAAAACGGAACTTGTTAAAGAATAATATAATATACACCATGGAAACAAATCATTCGATGTCAAGACGACATTTTTTGGCGGCCACAAGCGCCATTGCGGGAAGCGCCTTATTGAGCGCTGCGCCTGCATTAAATGCAGAAACATTTGTGAATCAAATGCGTAGAGGGAAAAAACTTCGGCTGGCGATGGTCGGCACCGGTGGACGGGGAACCGGCATGTGGGGACGTGATATCGTAAGGGACTATTCCGATTATTTAGAATTTGTCGGCTTGTGCGATATCAATCCCGGACGTGTGGAAACCGGCAAACAAATCATCGGGGTTGCTTGCCCTACCTATACGGATTTCGAAAAGATGATGAAGGAAGCCAAACCTGATGTTTTGATTGTTACAACAGTAGACGGTACACATCATCAGTTTATCACACGGGGCATGGAATTGGGCGCCGATATTATCACTGAAAAACCGATGACAACCGATGAACAGAAAGTGCAGGCAATATTGGACGCCGAAAAGAAAACCGGGAAAAAATGCCGCGTAACATTCAATTACCGCTATTCTCCACACCGGGCGAAAATATGGGAACTTATCCATTCCGACGAAATCGGACAACTTACCTCAGTCGATTTTCATTGGTACCTGAATACTTCGCATGGAGCGGATTATTTCAGGCGTTGGCACCGTTTGGTCGAAAAAAGCGGTTCGCTTTGGGTACACAAGGCAAGCCATCATTTCGATTTATTAAACTGGTGGATAAACAGCGACCCGGAATCGGTCTACGCCTTGGGGCAATTGAATTTTTATGGAAAGAACGGAAGTTACCGTGCGGAAAATTGCCGTAATTGCCCACATACCGGCCAATGTAAATTCTTTTTTGATATTACAAAAAACCAAAGTTACATGAATCTGTATGTAGCCAATGAAAAATACGACGGCTACCTCAGGGACGGCTGCGTTTTCAAGAACGATATCAATATCTTCGACAAAATGGCGGCAACCATTCAGTATGCCAATGGCGTACAGGTCGCGTATTCATTGACGGCTTACTCGCCGTATGAAGGATACCGCATTGCCTTTAACGGTACAAACGGAAGGATAGATGCTTGGATACAGGAATCCAATCCTGTGAATGATGTGAATTACGACGAAATTGTACTGTTCAAAAACTTTGCGCGGAGGCAGTATATACAGATACCTTTCGGAACATCAGGACATGGAGGCGGTGACAAACTGTTGAAAGACCAAATTTTCCTGCCCAACATAGGCGATCCTTTACAGCAATGCGCCAATACAAGAGACGGCGCTTTTGCCTGCTTGATTGGCATTGCAGCCCGCAACAGTATTGCATCCGGACAAGCGGTTAAAATAGCGGACTTGACATCGCTAATACCACAGGCAGTAAAAACTTATGAGAGAATATTGTAAGGTTTTGCTACCTTAATGTATAAAGTACAATAAGCTAAGATGAAAAAAACGTTTATTTTCTTACTGACTGCATTGTGTTTGTTTTTGTTTTCGTTTACGAAAAGCGACAAGCGTCCGGTGCATATTTTCATGGCCGGTGATTCGACCATGGCGGATAAAGTCTTGTATAAACCGGTGAAAGACCCGAAAACCGGTGAAATTACACCGGAATCTTTTCCGGAAAGAGGCTGGGGGATGTTGTTGCCCGAATTTTTCACGGATGAAGTCGTTGTGGTGAACTATGCCAAAAACGGCAGAAGCAGCCGCTCTTTTATCGCGGAAGGTTTGTGGAATAAAATCATCTCCCAATTGCAAAAAGGCGATTATGTAATTATCCAGTTCGGGCACAATGATGCATCTGTGGAGAAAAAAGAGCGCTACACTTCCCCTGAAGATTACCGGAAAAACTTGCTTCGTTTTGTGGACGAAGTGCGGGCAAAAGGCGGTCGTCCTGTTTTATGTACGCCGGTTGTGCGCCGGAAATTTGAAGAAAAAGGCCTGATTGTCGATTCTCACGGGGTATATCCCGGCATTGTAAAAGAAGTGGCCAAAGAGAAACAAACCTTGTTTGTAGACATGCACGAGTTGACGCGTGAATGGTTGAACCAAGCGGGAGAAGAGGCGTCCAAGTCATTTTTCATGCACATCCTCGCCGGTATCAACCGGAATTTCCCGGATGGACTGACGGATAATACGCATTATGTGGAATCCGGAGCGCGCCAAGCGGCGGCGCTTTTTGTAGCAGCGCTTGAAAAGCAACCAATCAAAGAGTTGACTTCGTTTCTGCAAAAAAATAAGCAAGCCTACGTTTCTTCGGTATGGGCGTCGGATTTAGGCAACGGCTATTATAAAAATCCCGTATTGGCTGCCGATTATTCCGATCCGGATGTTTGTCGGGTGGGTGAAGACTATTACCTGACGGCCTCCAGTTTCAATTGTATTCCCGGCCTACAGATTCTTCATTCAAAAGACTTGGTGAACTGGACAATCATCGGCGCGGCTATACAAAAATTATCTCCTGAAGCTGTTTTTTCCCAAGTCCGGCATGGCAATGGCGTTTGGGCGCCTGCTATCCGCTATCACAACGGAGAATTTTACATCTATTACGGCGACCCGGATTACGGCATTTACATGACGAAAACCCGGAATCCGGCCGGAGAATGGGAAGCGCCCGTTTTGGTAAAAGCAGGGAAAGGCCTGATTGACGCCTGCCCTTTTTGGGATGAAGACGGACAAGCCTATTTGGTGCACGCCTTTGCAGGAAGTCGCGCCGGTATCAAAAGCCTCTTGGCCCTCACCCGCTTGACGCCCGATGGGAAACAGGTGAGCAGGCAGGGTAAAATCATCTACGACGGACACGATACGGATGTCACTATCGAAGGCCCGAAACTGTATAAGCGGAACAATTATTACTATATCCTGTCGCCGGCCGGAGGCGTTGCTACCGGCTGGCAATTGGCTTTGCGTTCCGCATCTATTTTTGGACCTTATGAACGGAAAGTGGTGATGACGCAAGGAAACACTACCATTAATGGACCGCATCAGGGCGCTTGGGTAGACACGGAAACCGGCGAAGATTGGTTTATCCATTTTCAGGATACTTACGCTTTTGGCCGGGTCGTACACCTGCAACCCATGCAGTGGGTAGACGATTGGCCTGTAATCGGTGAAGACAAAGACGGTGACGGTTGCGGAGAGCCTGTCCTGACTTACCGGAAACCGGAAACCGGCAAAACGTATCCGCTTGCCACACCGGTCGAAAGCGATGATTTTTCCTCTATGCACTTAGGCCGACAATGGCAATGGCATGCCAACCCGATGGACTGGTGGCATTTTACCAATACGACCAAAGGGGTATTGAGTCTGTATTCCGTCCCCGTTCCGGACAATTACAAGAATCTTTGGGATGTCCCGAATCTGCTGTTACAGAAATTTCCGGCAAAAGACTTTACGGCAAGCGTTAAAATCACGTTTCTGCCGTCTTCCGCCATCAAGGGCGAAAGAACAGGATTGCTTGTCATGGGCTTGGATTATGCCCTCCTGTCCTTGGAAAATACGGACAAAGGTTTCGTCCTTTCGCAAAACGAGTGCCGGAATGCGGATCAGGGAAGTCCGGAAAAAGTGAATGCCGCCGTAGTGATAAAAGAAAACACAATTTATTTGCGGGTAAAAGTGCAACCGGACGCCACTTGTACTTTCAGTTACAGTAACGATGGAAAAAGATACCAGCCTTTGGGTAATCCCTTCCAAGCGAGGGAAGGAAAATGGATTGGTGCAAAAATCGGTCTGTTTTGCAGCCGTCCGCTCAGCAACAACGATGGCGGTCGGGTAGAGGCGGACTGGTTCGAAGTGGGGCGGTGAAGGTAAATAAACCGCAAAGAAGCAGAGAGCGCAAAGTAAGCCTTTGCGCGCTTCGCTTCTTTGCGGTTAGTTACAACCAGTAGTTTCATTTAAAACGAACCGTCATCAACACCGGATTATCGTCTTCATTTATTTTTGAAGCGATTTCTTTTAATTTTCCTTGCAGATTTCCTTTTTTGTAGGCTTCAATCAATTTATAAGACTGTAATATAGCATAATAGCAATCATCATCCACTTTTTTAATATTTTCAGGTCAGGTAACAATTGGATCGGTAGCGTGAGATTTCTTTTGAAATTTCCGGATAGATCGTACACGATTAAACGGTTTTCAGAACCGACATATATTTCTTTGCTTTCTTTGTCGAAAAAGGAAGCATAACCTGAGCGATACTCTTCAGGCCCTTGGCCTTTTCGGTTAAAAACGTGCAAGGCTTTCCCATTTCCTGAAAACAGAAAAAAATTTCCATCAGCCTGGTTATAAAAAAGAATATTTTCAGTATCTATGTAAACAATTCCGTCCGATTCATCACATAAAAATGCGTCATTCGTTTCCAACGGTATATATTCTACCTCAGCGATATGCTGAATGGGTACGGCTTCTTGTTTCGGATACTGCTTTGTAACATCAATCGTGATAAGGCCATTTTTATTTTCTTGCTTTGTATTACACGCGATGAATGCAACAGACGCACCCATAATTAACAGTGCACCACTTAGTAACTTTTTGGAACCAATTGTTTTCATACACAAAAATAAGTAAAAAATTCAATACATCCTAAAATTCGCAAGTATTTTTTATCTCTGTGTAACTCTGTGTATTTAAGGTATGTTACTTCGTAGCCTTATTCTTTAATTTAAAGTCACTTTTTCTTAACAAAAAAAACAAACCAATTAAAATAAATGGAATACTCAAAATCTGCCCCATATCTAATGGCATTCCATATTCAAAAGAGACTTGACGTTCTTTTATAAATTCTATTAAAAATCTAAATGTAAATATCATTACGAAAACCCATCCAAAATAAAAGCCGGTTTTAAAAGTCATTCCTTTTTTCTTATACAAAATCCATAATACAATGAACATGATCAGATAGGCTATGGCCTCATATAATTGTGCCGGATGTCTTGGAATAGCATCTATTTTATGAAAAATAAAGGCCCATGGTACATCTGTTTCTTTTCCTATAATCTCTGAATTTATTAAATTTCCTAATCGAATAAAAGTTGAACCCAATGGGGCGACAATTGCAATATAATCAAGCGTTTTTAGAAAATTCATGCCTGTCTTTTTACTAAATAAAAAGATGGCAATCAACATTCCTATCACTCCGCCATGACTTGCTAACCCACGGTATCCCGTCAGAATGAATTTGCCATTATCAATGGTAAAAGGAAAAATCATCTCAAGAGGATGCAGGAAATAGTAATCAGGCTGGTAAAATAAACAATGCCCCAATCTTGCCCCTATGAAAATTCCTGCAACGCAATAATAAAAAAGTTTTGTATAAATCGTTTCCGGAATTTTTTCTGTTTCAAAAATGGACTTGATAATTAGGGAACATAAAATTAAACCGCTAACGAACAACAAACCATAATAAGTTACGCTAAATCCCTCAAAAATTTGAGGATCAACATCCCAATTAATAAACAGTAATTTGTTTTGTATTAACATAGCTTCATTTATTATATAATTGTTTGTTTTTTAATAATTTATCAATTCCTTTATTGCTTCCGTATTCTCATTTTCAATAATAGAAAACACCTCTTTTTCCAATTCATGGAATTGTTCTTTATTTCGACTGAATTTCACTTTGCCCGATTCCAGATAATGAATGTAATCACATACATTTGTCAAGGATTCTATAATGTGTGAACTTATTATAAGCGTTTTGCCCGCTTCTTTCATCCGCAATAAAATGAGTTTCAATAGGTGGCAAGATTCGATATCCAGCCCGTTAAAAGGTTCATCAAGCATTATTATGGGCTTGTTTTGTTTGAGGATTCCCATTAGCGCTAATTTCTTTTTCATCCCTGTCGAATAATCATCAATTATCGTATCCAATGGCAACTTGAAAAGACTGTTCCATTTGTCGATGCCGGAATTATCAAACAAGCTCAGGTACTCCCTTCCGGTAATAAGGGGATAGAAAAAATTCTCTGTGGGCAAATAGACAATTTCCTTTTTTGTAATCGTTTGTCTGCTAAATAATACTTCCCCTTTATCTTTCTTTATCAGACCGAAAATAGCGTTGAAAAGCGTAGTCTTGCCTGCACCGTTCAGTCCGACAATACCGTTTATTGTATTATCATTCATCGTTAAATTCAGGGAATCAATGACATTAACTCCCTTTCGATAGCTGACAGTGAGATTTTCAATCGTAATCATGTAATAGCGGCATTAAGTTTGTACAAGCTTTTTGGAAAAAACAGAAAGAAAGTATCCACAATAAAGGCGTCATAATGGGTATAACGCCAAAGATGATACCCACTAACTGCAAAATAAAATTAGTTCCGTTGTCTTTATTGATTTCGAAATATGCAAATTTTATTGTAATCGTATAAATATGAATGGATAACAAGACAATAAATACAATAAAAGGGATATACCATAAATCAGCATGAAATAGCATGAACAAAATAACGAAGGGCAGGTTGGTAACGGCATAAAGCAAAGCGTGGCGTTTAATTTTGTGAAATAACAAATTTTTAGGACTCTTTTCAAACGACAGTAAAATCTGCCATGATTCATTTGCCGTAAAAAAATTCAAAATAATCAAACCGATAATCACCATTGCAACAGGTATGGCTACTACGAAATACGATAAGCAAATTCCTAATCCATAAATAATTAACAGTGAAATGAGATTCCTTCTCACTCCCGCTTTCCATTCGTACATATCTGCCGGAATGCGTTTCAATATGCCTGCATTAAATGTTTT
>JAITNQ010000278.1 GCA_031290435.1 Candidatus Symbiothrix sp.
ATTTGTTGGATGCAACGGATAACAAAATATTTCTTTCCTGCAATTGTTCCAATAATTCGGGAACGCCGGGATAAGGACTGCTGTGATCTGTATTGTGCTTGGTATAATAAGACAGAAAACTTTGCCGGATAAGAAAAATATTTTCTTCTGTTTTCTCTCCTTCCGGAAGTGTCCTTTCAAACAATTTACGGATACCGCTCCCGACAAAAAACCGATAGTCATCTACCGGATGAGTAGGGAAACCATGCAAACGCAAAGCCTGATTTGTACTTTCAGCCAAATCGGCAATCGTATTCAGTAGCGTTCCATCAAGATCAAAAATGACGAGTTTAATCATTGTATTTCACTGTTGTCAATAAAAAACAAAAGAGAGTCACAATCTCTCGCAACTCTCTCTGTTCTTGCGTGGTCCCACATGGGCTTGAACCATGGACCCCCTGATTATGAGTCAGATGCTCTGACCAACTGAGCTATAGGACCTGCTTATTTTCTCAAAGCGACTGCAAAGTTACACCTTTTTTTTGATATTGCAAGAGTTTCTTCAATTTTCAGTTCTTAATTCTCAGTTTTTAGTTCTCAATTTTTAGTTTTTAGTTTTTAGTTCTTAGTTCTTAGTTTTCTCCGCCAAATTCCATCAGGTAAGCTTTGATGAATGCATCCAAATCGCCGTCCATCACCGCGCCGACATTGGAAGTCTGGTAATCCGTCCGGTGGTCTTTTACCCGTCGGTCGTCGAAAACGTAAGAACGAATCTGCGAACCCCATTCGATTTTCTTTTTACCGGCTTCGATTTTGGCCGATGCTTTCCGCCGTCTTTCTAATTCCAATTCGTACAATTGTGATTTCAACAAGCGAATGGCGTTGTCCTTGTTTCCAAACTGTGAACGCGATTCTGTGTTTTCTATAACTATTTCCTTCTCTTCTCCCGTGTCGGGGTCTTTGTAGTTGTAATGCAAGCGAACACCGGTCTCTACCTTGTTCACGTTCTGACCGCCGGCGCCACTTGAGCGAAAAGTATCCCAGGAGATGTCGCCCGGATTAACATCAATTTCGATGCTATCGTCCACCAAAGGAACCACAGATACGGAGGAAAAGGACGTCATCCGCTTACCCTGTGCATTGTAAGGAGAAACGCGCACCAAACGATGAACGCCATTTTCGCTTTTCAGATAGCCGTAAGCATAATCGCCTTCTACTTGAATCGTTACCGTTTTAATACCGGCGTCATCTCCATCTAACCAGTTGGTTACAGCCACTTTATAACCTTTGCTTTCGCACCAGCGACTGTACATGCGATAGAGCATTTCCGCCCAATCCTGCGCTTCGGTACCGCCTGCTCCGGCATTGATTTTCAACACGGCTCCCAAATGGTCTTCTTCGGAACGAAGCATGTTTTTCATCTCCAAGTTTTCGAGCAAAGCAATGGCATGGCTGTATGCCTCATCTACTTCTTCTTCGGTGGTGATGCCTTCTTTTTGAAAATCAAAAGCCAACTGCAATTCTTCCGCAGCCGATTTGACTTCGTTGTAAGTTATTATCCATGCTTTTATTTCACGTACTTTACGCATCTGCACCTCGGCGCGTTTGGGGTCTTCCCAAAAATCGGGCGCTTGCGTACGAAGTTCCTCTTCTTCTAATTGAATCGTTTTGGCATCGACGTCAAAGATACCCCCTCAGCGCAGATTCGCGCTCCAACACTTCACGTAATTGGTCTATTGTAATCATTGATGAATTATAAATTATGAATTATGAATTATGAAAATCAGCGTGCAAAGGTAATCAATTAAATTGAATATCGAAAATGACTATCTCGGATTGGGTGCCGATGCGGAACTGCGGCCCCCACAAGCCAAGCCCGGAGGAGACATAATAATGGGTAGCCCCTTTCTGTTTATAACCGTATCCCAACTCATATATTTTGCTTGCAATAAGATTGCCCGGCCACATCTGACCGTTGTGAGTATGCCCGGAAAATTGCAGGTCGATGCCGTTCGCTTCGGCTTCTTCCAGATGAAAAGGTTCGTGGTCTAAAAGGATAAGGGGCAGGGTAGAGTCGATGCCGTCGCGCAGATTTTTCAGGTCTTTGCGTTGCGGATTGCCTTGTTTGTCATCGCGTCCGATAATATATAAACTATTGTCAACCAATTCAAAATCATCGATTAAGATATGTAGTTTCGTTTTTTTCAGGAAATCCATACTGGGCTGAATACCGCTGAGATATTCATGGTTCCCTAAGCAGAGATAAACGCCGAGAGGGGCCTGTAATTGTTCAAATTCTTCCCACATTTTTTCTTTTTCCAAAGGCAAAGCATTGTTATCTACAATATCCCCGGCAATCAGTATCAAATCCGGTTTTTGTGCATTTATCAATTCTACATATTGTTTCAAGCTGTTTTTATCAATATTGACGCCCAGATGTAAATCGCTGATTCCTACAACTTTTAATGATTTGTAGCTTCCCGCCTCTTTGTGTATCCGTATCTGTTGTTCCGCAATTTGGGGATGCTTGAATTGATAATATCCGTAAATTGCCAGACAAATGACTAAAAAATATCCCGTAAAAACTTGGATTTTCCGAAAAATTTCCGTAACTTTATAAGATATACCTATTGCAATCCGGCAGAGAAAGTAAACTAAATCCGTAATGGCAAAAAACAACAGCAAATACATCATAAATCCTAACCATGAGGTTCCCGGAAAATAGAGGAATTTCTGTAGGCTCAAAGGCAAGACATTTCGCCCCAGCATGGCAATGATAAAAGATGAAAAAACAAAGAAATAGATGGCAATATAGGTGATTTTTACCGCTTGGGATTTGGGGAGTATTCGCCAGACCTTGTAAAAAATATATACATTAATCAGTGTATAGAGCAGAAATACAATAATAAAAAAGGGGTTCATCAGCAAAGCGTTTATCGTTGTTTATGAAAAATTATTCTTTACAAATTCATCTATGAATGAAACAATTTTGTCTATCCCGAATACCGATGAGTTGAAGCATACATTGTAAGTGGTTGCCATACCCCAGATTTTGTTGCTGTAGTAATTGTAGTAAGAAGAGCGTTTCTTGTCGGTTTGCTCAATCAACAGCCGGGCGTCTTTTTCCGAAAGGCTACTATCCTGTATGATTCTCTGTACCCGGTCTTTGATATCGGCGCTGATAAAAACGCTGAGGCAACGCGGATGGTCGCGCAGGATATAGTCGGCGCAACGGCCGACAAAAATACAGGATTCCTTCTCCGCCAAACTTTTAATCACGTCGCTCTGTATTTTGAAAAGCGTTTCGTTACAGAGATAATTATTCGCATTGTAGCCCATGAATCCCGAACGGAAGCCGAAATATTGTCCCATCAGACTGAAACTGCTTTTTTCATCGGCTTTTTCAAAAAATTCCCTGCCTAATCCGCTCTCCCGGGAGGCCAACTGTATCAATTCTTTGTCGTAACAGGGAATACTCAAACGTTTCGACAAACATTCGCCTAAATTTTTTCCACCGCTTCCCAATTGCCGTCCAATCGTGATGATATAATGATTTGTGCTCATCGTATTATTTTTTTTGTTTTTTTATACTTTTCAATTCCATCCACAACAGCAGTCCTGCCAAGATGACGGAGATAAAATCCGAGATGGTCATACTGGCCCAAACGCCTGTTATTCCCCAATATTTTGGCAGAATCAACAGGATAGGTATCAATAACAGCACTTGCCGGGTCATGGACAATATGATGGATTTATTGGATTTACCGATGCTTTGGAAAAAAGCAGAGCTAACCATCTGAAAGCCAAGCAGCGGATAAAACAGGAACACCCATCGCAGACCGGGAACGGCGATGTCTATCAATTCGGTTTCCGTGGTAAATACGGAAGCGACCGCATGTGGAAATAACTGCACAATAATGAAGCCGATAATCATAAAGCCGGTGGCATAAAGGATGGCCTTTTTCAGGACTGAAATCACCCTTGGGTACAGTCCGGCGCCGTAGTTGTAGCCGGCAATCGGCTGCATTCCCTGATTTAGGCCAATTACAATCATCACAAAGAGAAAAGCGACCCGATTGACAATTCCGTATGCCCCAACGGCCAAATCGCCGCCTTTGCTGATTAGTTGATGGTTGATCAGGATTACAATCAGGCAACTGGCGGCATTCATCAGGAAAGGCGCCATCCCGATGGATAATGAATCGGCGACAATTTTTTTCTTTAATTTATAAATGCCTTTTTTCCAGTGGATAAAATAATCTTTATCATTGAATAAATGCAATTGCCAGCAGAGGACGATGATTTGCGAGATAATGGTTGCAAAAGCGGAACCTTTGATACCCCAATGGAAGACAAAGATGAACAAAGGATTCAATACCAAGTTGATAAGTACGGTGTAAATCGTTGCCATCATGGATTTTTGCGGATTTCCGGCCGAGCGGAGCAGGGCATTCAATCCGAAATACATGTGTGTGATTACATTTCCGGCTAAGATAACGACCATGAATTCATGGGCATATTGAAGCGTTTCATGACCGGCTCCAAAAAATAACAAGATAGGTTTCAGAAAAATCAGGGTGACAATGGAGAATGCGATACCCATTATCAGGTTGAGTGAAAATACGTTTCCCAAAATATCATTGGCAGACTCATAATCTTTTTGTCCCATCCGGATAGAGAGTAATGTGGAGGCGCCTACACCGACCAATGAGCCGAAAGCCGCCCCCAGATTCATCAAAGGGAAAGTGATAGCTAATCCCGACAAAGCCAGAGGCCCAACGCCATGACCGATAAAAATGCTGTCGGTAATGTTGTATAATGAGGAGGCAGTCATGGCGATAATAGCCGGAACAGCGTATTGTATCAGTAGTTTGCCGATATTTTCAGTTCCCAAACCGATAGGAGCGTTTTCATTTTTCATTGTACTTTTTGCTTAAAACTGCAAACAAAGGTACAAATATAAATGATGACTTGAAAATGCGTTTGGAAGAAACGGGAAAATTTAACGAATATTTGCAACAAAAAACCGACTCGGGCATTGCTTAAATATTTGCCGACAGCATAAACAGCGTATTACAAAGGATATTCATTGAAAGCATACAGTACGGTCGATAAATATCTTTCGCCGGTATCCGGTAGGATTGCAATAATGTTTTTGCCTTCATTGCCGGGGCGTTTGGCTACCTGAAGAGCTGCATAAGCGGCTGCTCCGGAAGAAATACCGACCAACAAACCTTCCTGTTTGGCCAATTCGCGACTGGTGCGGATAGAGTCATCATTGCTGACTTGGATGATTTCGTCTACTACTTCGGGATTGTAAGTCTTGGGAACAAAACCTGCGCCGATTCCTTGAATTTTGTGAGGGCCCGGTTTGCCGCCGGATAAAACGGGAGAATCAATCGGTTCTACGGCGATAATCTGAACCTGTGGATTGTGTTTTTTCAGCACTTCTCCCACGCCGCTTATCGTACCGCCGGTACCTACTCCGGAAATGAAAATATCCACTTTTCCATCGGTGTCTCTCAGGATTTCTTCGGCCGTTGTTTTTTTGTGAATAGCCGGGTTGGCCGGGTTTTCGAACTGTTGCAGCAAGATTGCTTTCGGATTGTCGGCCGTCAACTCAGTTGCTTTGGCAATGGCGCCTTTCATACCGTCGGCTCCGGGAGTCAATACAAGGTTTGCACCCAAGGCTTTCAGCAGGTTACGCCGTTCAAGGCTCATTGTTTCCGGCATGGTCAAGGTCAGTTTGTAGCCTTTCGAAGCGCTCACGAATGCCAGACCGATACCGGTGTTACCGCTGGTAGGTTCGATAATTTCAATACCTTCTTTCAGTATCCCCTTGGCTTCAGCATCTTCTATCATTGCTAACGCAATGCGGTCTTTCACGCTGGCAGCCGGATTAAATGCTTCGATTTTACCGATTACATGTGCTTTTAAACCATGAATTTTATTGAAGTTGGAGAATTCCAACAGTGGAGTGTTTCCGATTAAATCGGTTAAGTTTTTTGCGATACGTGCCATACTGTTTTTTAAATAATTAAATAATTTATAAATGAATAGTTTTATTTTTTCACAAAAATAGTGGGTTTGCGGCAATCTTACAATACCATGTTCAGGGTATTTTTTAATTTCCGATAGAATTATAAGATAAAAAAGTATTTTTTTTAAAAATTTATCCGTATATTTGCAGGAACAAATTAAAATAACCCGAAATTTTGGAATCATCTGTATACATATTGGCTGACAATCAAGAAATAACAAAGTCAGGGATTCGTTATCTGTTAAAGGAGACAGGTTTTATCGGTCAACAATTTGAAGCAAAGGATAAGAAGGCGCTGATCAATCTTATATCGGGCTATACGGATGCAACGGTAGTATTGGATTATACCTTGTTTGATTTTGCACATATAGACGATTTACTGGTTGTAGCATCCCGGTTTACCGAAATTCGTTGGCTATTGTTTTCGGATGAACTGAGTTTTACATTTCTGAAAAGGATGGTGTTTGAAAAGTCATTCAGCATTCTTTTGAAAAATTCGACGGCGGAAGAGATCAAGCGAGCGCTTGTGATGGTGCGCTTTCAGGAGAAATATATTTGTCCGAGAGTGATGCAATTTGTGGCGTTATCGAAAGAAAACAAGGAAACAGAAACGCTTACATTGGCCGAAAAAGAGATTTTGAAGCTGATTGCGCTGGGGAAATCGGTAAAAGAAATTGCGGAAGAAAGGTTTTCAAGTGTGCATACGATTACGACGCACAAGAAAAATATTTTCCGAAAATTAGAAGTAAACAGTATTCATGAAGCGACCAAGTACGCGCTTCGCTCAGGATTAGTCGATTCGACAGATTACTATATTTGATTTATTTATACTATTTTTATCATGAAAAAGACTTATAAATGGGGCATTATCGGCTTGGGCAGAATAGCGCATATATTTGTGGAAGGCCTGAAAATTCTACCGGATGCAGTGTGTTATGCAGTAGCGGCGCGTTCTTTGGAAAAAGCGGAAGCGTTCAAGAAAGAACATGGTTTTCAGAAAGCTTTCGGATCGTATGCAGAGATGTTGGCCGACCCTGATTTGGATGTGGTTTATATTGCCACTACCAATAATTTGCATTTTGAACATACCATGTTGAGTCTGGAAGCCGGAAAAGCCGTTTTATGCGAAAAACCTTTTGCATCGGACTTATCGCAGGTGTTACAGATGGTAGATAAAGCACGCGAAAAAAAATGTTTCCTGATGGAGGCTTTGTGGAGCCGTTTTATTCCCAGCATGATTCAATTCAAGGCGCAGGCTGAAAGCGGCGTCATTCGGCAACCGCTATTGCTCCAGTGCAATTTTGGGTTCGTTTCTCCTTTTGACCCTTTCCGTAGGGTTTATGACCCGGAACTGGGCGGCGGTTCCATCCCGGATATTGGCATTTACACAATTTTCACCGCCATGTACTTGTTCGGAAAACCCGAAAGCATCTCGGTAACTTCTGTGCCTGCTCCAACCGGTACGGATTGGACTACTGCCATTGTTTTCAAACACAAAGGAAAAGAAATCAGCATGTTGACGTCTTCTTTCGAAATGCTTCTGGATAATGAAGCCCGTTTGTATGGAGAAGAAGGCTGTCTGAAATTGCACTCCATGTTTCATATCCCGACCCAACTTTCGTTCCGGAAAAACGACGGGACGGAAACGGAAATTCCGGTAGAAATGACCGGCAACGGTTACAACTACGAAGCAGCCGAAGTGATGGCGTGTTTGGACAAAGGATTAATAGAAAGTCCCGGTATGCCGCTTGCTTTTTC
>JAITNQ010000279.1 GCA_031290435.1 Candidatus Symbiothrix sp.
CGGTATCTGTTCCTGTGCATTCACGGTTGTCGCCAAACAAAAAACGGCAACGAGATGTAAAATTATTCTTTTCATTATGCTTTTATTTTTCAAATTACAAAGTGTTAATATACAAAATCAATGCTTCCAATTCCTCCTTACTCAGATTTTTCGTAGCTCCGTGTCTATCTCCGGAATTGTATTTGGTAAACACTTCTTTGAGTGTAGCAGCCCGACCGTCGTATAAATAAGGAGCTGTCCGCCAAGTTTCCCGCAACGAAGGCGTATCGAATAAGCGGCCTTCGTCGTCGCCGTCTCCCGTACCCACATCATATTTAGTCAAATCGGTATAATATTGTCCGTTGTGGCATTGGATACAACCGGCTTGTTCGAAAAGTTTTTTGCCTTTTTGTTTCGCATCTTTCTTTTTGTATTCCTTTATAAACGGACTTTCCACAACAGGCATATTTTTCAGGTATTCGTCTATATCGACAGCCAATGCTTCGGGTTGGTCGGTTTGCAAAGTATGTAAAATACCTTTCCTGACGGCTAATTCTGCCGATGCGCGGATACCGGTAATCATACAGGGAGGTGTAAGGTGTGAAAAAAGAAGGCTTTTCGTATTTTTAGGATTACCCCAATCATCGTTCTGCTGATCCCAATTCAAACCGTCGGCTCTGCCGTCGGGATGACAAGATGCGCAGGTATGCCATTGTTGATAGCAAATGGAAGCATCGTTAAAAGCCAATTCGCCGCGACGAAAAGTGTTAGGCTCCGGTTCTTCGCCAAGAACAAGACTTTCGGGCAATTGACTGCCTGTGTAGGAAACTTTTTCTATGAAAGGAGAAAAACGACTGCTCACTAATACCGCATCCTCCGTGAAAGCCAGATTTTGAGGCAATCTTCCTTTTAGGGCAATACGCTTTTTCAGTGAAGAAGTAAAAGACAAAGAAGCGCTTAAATCGTTTTTATCGTGAATATAAGCATCCTTAATTTTCCCATCGAAAAGTCCGGATAATTTTTCATGCAAAGCTTTCAAATCAAGAACCATCAATTCGTGAGAGCCTGCCAATGCAATATAAAGTTCATTATCCTTTCCTATTCCAATTCCCGCAGGATTAGCCGCTCCCCTGTCCACATCGTCCAACAAGACGGTGGCGTATAAAGTATCATCTTTTACGTCAATAATACTCAAAGCATTGGTATTAACCCAACCTCTGTCTAACTGGGTAATCGGTACCATATATCGCGACAAAAGATGAACGGCATAGACATAGTTGCCGTCGGGCGAAAAGGCAATTCCCATAACAGATTGAGCGCCATTGGTAAGCAGCACATTTGTGCGGATGGAATTTGTAGTTGCATCAATCAGTGTAATTTCCGCAGCCACCACATCGGACGTAGCCGCTTGTGCCGGTAAAAAATTCCCTGCGACAAGCGTTTTGCCATCCGGACTGATGCTGAGATTTCTCGGTTCGCGTACCACCGGAATATCCTTTATTACTTTCTTGCTTTTCAGGTCAATTACGGAAATCGAATTGGAGAAACGATTGGCAACATACAGAAAATTCCCGTCGGAAGATTGAACCATTCCTTCCGGGGTATGACCAAGCTGAATTGTCGCTTTCACCTTTTGTTGCGGCAAAGCGACGATTTCCAGCAAACCTTTGGTTTCTCCGCTACTCACATAAAGGGTCGATCCGTCGGAAGAAAGCAATATACTATTCGGATTTTGTTTCAGTTTTATCTGTCCCGTTGTTTGCTTTGTTGCATAATCGGTAACAGCAATCGCTTTTGCCGTAGTCAATGCCGTATAAACAATCTGCCGGTTTGCATCGACAGCCATAGTTCCCGGCGAAAGATATACATTTTCCCGGTCGGCAGAAGTGAAAGCGAAACAAATCGCTAAGAGCAAAATATAAAAACGTTTTCTCATGCGTAAATAAATTATGAATTATTACTAAAGCTATCGATTTGCCGTTTGTAATGTTGAACCCTGTGAGGGTTTCATCACACAAACCGGAAGTTTGTTGTATTTATCTTCCGTAGGCGTATTGTAGGCGTCGTCGGTATCAAACGGATCGAAAGGACCCGGACGGGGCACTATCGGCGCTGTTTGTACTCTTGGGCGTTGCGACAACCAGTCTTTTCCTTGGAATATCGGATCTTCCATTTTCCGGAGTTCTTCGGTTCCATAATACGGCCCCATTGCATCCACCCAAAGGATGACGCGAAGCAGGTTTTCTTCATCGACTTTTACGCCGAAATGGTTTCCGCTCGCCATCAGATTTACCAAACGGCTTTTGTATGACATGCGAGTCATCGGAGCCGGTGTTTTATATGCCATAGAATCGACCGTACTGTACGCTTCGACCATAATTACGTCAGCCCAACCAAATCCGCCGCCTGCCTTCTCCGATCTGTCTAAGTAAGGCGTTCCCCAAGTCGGACTTCCGAGCAAGGTCATATACGGCTCTTTAAATCCGAGAAATCCCGGACGCAGCGTAGAATTGAATTTTTTGTAGGCTTTGCTGTCCGGATTTCCGTGACATTTGGCACAATGTTGGTCAAGCGCCGGTTGCACATAACGTTCATAGCTGACAGAAATGTCTTTCCAAGGAACGGGAACAATGGATGATGGTTTGCGTTTCAAGGCCAATCCCATTTGGTTGGATTTCATTGTACGGGTATGCGATTCGTGGCATCCGAGGCATCCGCGGGCTTCTCCGGGTTGCACGCCGGTAAAGCTGCGCATGGTTTGCAAAGCGCGTTGATTTTCGTCCAACAATTGAAAATGCAAGGCATAACCGCTCGGCGCGACAAAATTCACACTTCCGTCGTCTTCAATCGGCACCGTACCGATGATTTTCTTAACGCCTTCCGATTGATTGGCAGAGATTTCGGGTCCGGATGACACATAATTTCTTTTATACCAATAAGTATAGGTTTTATGTTCGATTGTCCAGATACGGAGAAATTTTGCTTTTCCTTTCAGCTCTTCGGGCGCACCGTCATAGACATTGTTGCTGTACAACATACCGGGATTTGGATTATCGCGTTCTTCCCAAGTAGGCCAGGCAAGATTGTCGGGTTTCACGGGTGGAGCGACGCGAGCACGCAAGGGTTGTGCATCCCAGATATTGTAAAAACCTTCGTTGATGATTTCACGATTTCCGTCAACATCCATCAACATCAGGACAAATTTATTTTCTTTTTTACGTTTGGCGGAAACGATAAAATCAGTTTCACTCAAGGGATAAGGTGAATAATAATCCGTATAACCGCCCGAAGCATGATAATCGGGACTTTCTATCGGATCGACGGGACCGTTGCCACATTCGGGCCAAACGACATCTCCCGTCACTTTAGTCAATCCGTCGGGAAAATTAAATCCTTGAGACGGAGAGAGAATACCTATACTACCCGAAAACCAGTTATGATGGGCGCTTCCGGTAAACATCACTTTTTCGCTTCCCGGAATTTGGCGGGCATCTTTGAGTAAGTCCGGCCATACCGATTGGTTTCCCCAAAAAGTTTGTACCATTTCGCCGTTCTGGTGCATTGTCCAAAGGCTTTGTGCACGCCACAAGGGTTTATCCGTATATTCCCAACGGGTATAAATAACGCGGCCGTCGTCGAGGACGGAAGGTGTATATTCCGGTTCGCCGCTACGGGAAAGGATATACAGGTTTTTGTCGCCCGGCTTGGTAGCAAGCGGCATCCGCGCCATGACAAAAGCGTTTGTAGGCGGCATACAGCGAACATAAATATGTCCGCGGGTAGTCAGAAACATGATATTTTTGTCGTCAGGCATATAAATCGGGTCTAAATCGTCGAAAATACCGCCGGTCAATTGGCGAAGATTTTTTCCGTCAACACCGATTTCATAAATGTGAAATGTTTTTTCGTTATGCGGTTTGAACGAGAAAAGTACCCGTTTGCCGTCGTACGACAAGTCGGGACGCCAGAAAGTGCCGTGCAAAGGTTCTTCCGGCATCAGTTTGGTAATTTTTGCATCAGGGCCTAAACCGTTCTGGATAAGCAGTCGTCCGCCCGGTTTAGCCATATATCCCAATCTGTGGCGAGTTTCGTGATTTCCTTCGCTTCCTCCGGGAAGTGGATTGTCAATATAAATCAGAGAATTAAAGTCTATTACAGGATTTTTGAACATGATATCCCGTTTCAGGCTTCGAACGGCAAAATACAAATCTTTGTCCTCAGTTTCCTGAGTTTTTGCTTTCGCCTGCGCTTCCAAAGTTTCTAAGCGGTTGTTGCTTTTTGCTATCATTTCTTCCGGCAAGCCAAGGCGGGACAATAGTTTGCGTGTCCATGCTATTTCCTGAATTGTCCGACCGATGGTTGGTTTCCCGTCACATTGAAAAAGCCAGTCGTCTTCTATCACTTTTTGGGCTTCTTCGGTTGTCCGGCTTAC
>JAITNQ010000298.1 GCA_031290435.1 Candidatus Symbiothrix sp.
GCCGTGTAATTTTTGTCTTCAAAAAGTTGCAAATTGACCTTGTCGCCAACATTTACACTTTCGGTGCGTTGCAAGGCAGGATTAATCGTAAAAAATCTTGCCTCTTTTGCTTCTTTCAAATACTCCGAAGGAATATTCGCCTGTACCGACATTTTTTGTGAATTTAGATGAAAGTCGGTACTCTCGCTGTTCAGGTTAATTGTTTTTTGTGCCCGGACACTTATAGGCAAACAAAACAACAACAGTAGCATTACTACTATTTTTCCGGTCATTTGCATTTTCAGAAACGCCTTCTCTATGAGTTGACCTGCACTCATGGATGTTTTAGTCTGTGTTTGCATGCGTATTTATTTAAAATTTTATACCGTGTTCAAAGTCTTATTCAAAATTAACGGTACAAAATTACAACTTTTTTCAAAAACACAAATAAATTAGGGTTAAATTTTTTTAGAATTAGGCGTTTAGGTCGCTGTCGTGTTATCTTTGTTGTTCAATCAATACATCATTCTTCCGAATAACAATACTAAGCCTCTGAAAAGCCGATAAAATCGCATCTATTTATCCAACTTATCAATCTTGCTTTCCAAGCGATCTAACTATTTTTCCTCTTCCCTTATCTGTACCCGTCGGATTTTCCCACTGATTGTCTTCGGCAATTCATCGACAAATTCGATGATACGCGGATATTTATAAGGCGCTGTTACTCTTTTTACGTGATCTTGTATATCTTTGATTAATTCCGGACCGGCTTTTTCTTTGTATGCTTGCGCCAAAATGATAGTCGCTTTCACCACTTGGCCCCGGATTTCATCCTGTGCTCCGGTGATCGCACATTCCACCACTGCCGGATGTGTCATCAAAGCGCTTTCCACTTCAAACGGCCCGATACGGTAGCCCGAACTCTTGATAACATCATCGTTGCGGCCGACAAACCAGTAATAACCGTCTTCGTCACGCCATGCAATATCGCCGGTGTGGTACACATTGTCGCTGTAAACGCTCGCCGTCAGTTCCGGATCGCGGTAGTAACCCAGAAAAAGGCCTACCGGTTTCAGCCGGTCGGTGCGGAAAATAATTTCACCTTGCTCGCCGTCTTCAGCGCTTCGTCCATCGGCTGTAATCAAATCCATATCGTAAGCAGGGCTTGGCATGCCCATCGAACCCGGTTTCGGCTCCATCCACGGAAAATTAGCAATGGTGATGGTTGTTTCCGTTTGTCCGAAACCTTCCATCAGTTTTAATCCCGTAGCCTCGTAAAAAGTGTCGAACACGGAGGGATTCAGCGGTTCGCCGGCTACTTCACAATATTTCAGGGAAGAAAGATCGTATTTGTGCAAGTCTTCCAAAATCATAAACCGGTAAATAGTGGGAGGGGCGCAAAACGAAGTCACTTTGTAATCCTGCATCACACGCAAGATATCGGCTGCGGTAAATTTCTCGTGGTCATAGACAAAAATACAGGCGCCCATGATCCATTGTCCATACAACTTTCCCCAAGCCGCTTTTGCCCAACCGGTATCGGCCAAAGTAAGATGCAAACTGTCCTTTTTCAGGTTTTGCCAATAACCGGAAGTGATGATATGTCCCAATGGATAAGCGTAATTATGAATAACCATCTTCGGTTCACCCGTTGTTCCGGAAGTGAAATACAGCAACATGATGTCGTCATTATTGTTCGGTATTTCCGGTTTGACAAAAGGCTTCGTTTCTGCCAAGCCTTTTCTGAAATCCAACCATCCGGCAGGAATTTCCGGCCCGATGGACAGGCGCAATTTCAAACTGGGACATTCCGGTAAAGCAGCATCTACCTGTTTGATTACCAATGATTCCCCTACACTGATAATCGCTTTGATATCGGCTGCATTGCAACGGTAAACAATATCCTTTTTTGTTAAAAGATGCGTAGCCGGAATCGCAACGGCGCCGATTTTATGCAAACCCAGAAGCGCAAACCAATACCAATACCGGCGTTTGAGAATCAACATCACCATATCGCCCTTTTCTATTCCCAGCGATTGGAAATAGGACGCAGCCGCATCGCTTTTTTCTTTTATTTCACGGAAAGAGAAATCAATATGTTCGCCTTGGTCGTTTACCCAGCAAAGCGCTCTTTTATCCGGCTGGATTCGCGCCCATTCATCTACAATCGCATATGAAAAATTGAAATTTTCGGGCACATTTATCTTGAAATTCACTTTGAAATCTTCCTGATGCAGAAAGTTCGTTTGTTTGATATATTTTTCTACCATTATTTGAGTATTATTGCCAAAAATCTGACGGGTTTATTATCTAAAGCTTTCATTCCATGTGGATAAGAGGAGTCGAAGTAAATACTATCGCCGGATTTGAGTATCAAGTCTTTGCCGTTGATCCGAAACAACAGGCAGCCTTCCAATACATAGTTGAATTCTTCTCCTTCGTGCGAATTGAGGTAAATTTCTTTTTCGTGCGGGTCAACCGTCACTTCAAAAGGGTCGGCATTGGGCTGTTTGTACCCGCTTGCAAGCGCTTGGTATTTGTAAGCTTTGTTCCGCTCAACGGATTTTCCTTTCCCATAACGCGTTAAAAAATACGAGTCCATGTGCGGTTCTTCACCGGAAATCAGGGTAGAAGTGTTAATATTGAAATGTTGGGCGACATCGAGAAGAAAACTCATGGGAATGTCAATTTCACCGGACTCGTATAATTGAATCTCACCCGGCATCCTTTTACAATGATCCGCCATTTCCGAGATAGACAGGTCTAAAGAATCTCTCAGACCTTTCAGTCGTTCGGCAATTTGCCTAATCTGTTCATTCATGTGTATTTATTTTATTGATTACTACTAAACGTTTCGCATCGGAGCGCCTGTTTTTTACTGGATTTTTCCGGCCACTTTTTCGTGAACAATAGCATCCACCACAGCTACGCGGGTAATATTGACAATATCGCGAACGGAACTTTCGATATCGGTGAAGTGAATAGGTTTTTTCAATCCCACCTGAATGGGACCTATCATTTCTCCAACGCCCATTTCCTGTAATAACTTCTGCGTGATATTTGCAGAAGTCAGGTTGGGAAATACCAAGGTATTTACATCTTTGCCTTTCAGCCGGGTAAAGGGATATTTGAGGTCGCGTAAATTTTTATCCAAAGCAAAATTTACCTGCATTTCTCCATCAATAGCCAAATCCGGAAATTCTTCCTGCATTTTACCGACTACTTCGTGTACCGCAGCCGGATTGCCTTCCGTATCCGCACCGAAATTAGAATAAGAAAGCATGGCGATAACCGGTTCTTGTGCAAAGAAACGAACGGCTTCAACGGTCAATTTGGCAACGTCGTGCAACATATTAGCCGTAGGATGCCGGTTAATCAAAGTGTCGGCTAAAAAGAAAGTCCCTTTCTTACCGGTCATAATATGAATAGCGGCAAAAGTTTTGAAATTGTCGCGAATCCCGATTACCTCTTTTGCTACTTTTATCGTATTGGAATATTTGGTATAAACGCCGGTAATGAAAGCGTCCGCATCTCCTGTTTCTACCATCATCATGCCGAAATAATTGCGTTCGAACATTTTATCAATCGCTTCCTCCAAAGTTGCACCTTCACGCGCTTTTTCCCGGCTCAGGATTTTTGCGTACCGCTTGCGACGTTTCATTTCATTGTCATGCCGCAGATTGACAATTTCAATACCCTCCAAATCAATATGCAATTCTGCTGCTAATTTAGCAATCTTTTCATCGTTTCCCAGCAATACTGGGTGGCAAAAACCTTCATCTCTGGCTTGAGCGGCCGCTTTTAGCATATTCGGGTGACTGCCTTCCGCAAAAACCACCCGTTTGGGATTGCGCTTGGCCATATCGGTAAAATCACGAAGCAATTTATTATCATAACCCATTAAGTCGCGCAAATGATTTTCATAAACCGTCCAATCCGCTATTGTCTTACGTGCAACCCCCGATGCGATAGCCGCTTTTGCAACAGCTACCGACACCCATGTCAACAAACGTGGATCCATGGGCTTTGGAATCAGGTATTCCCGACCAAAAGACAGTACACTCAGACCATAAGCCGCATTCACTACATCCGGCACAGGCGCCTTGGCCAATGCCGCTATTGCTTTTACGGCCGCTAATTTCATCTCTTCATTAATAGCAGTAGCGCGTACATCCAATGCACCCCGGAAGATATAGGGGAAGCCCAACACATTGTTGATTTGGTTTGGGAAGTCGGAACGTCCCGTTGCAAAAATCAGATCGGGACGGGAAGCCTTCGCTTTTTTGTATGTTATTTCAGAGTTCGGATTGGCCAAAGCAAAAACGATCGGGTCCCGACTCATGTTACGAATCATTTCTTCCGTTAAAACATCCGCTACGGATAATCCCAGAAAAACATCCGCACCAACGATTGCTTCTGCTAAAGTATTCACCTCCTTTTCCGTAGCGAAAATTTTCTTTTCTTCATTCAGATCGTTCCGGCGCACGGAAATAACGCCTTTGCTGTCGCACATGACGATATTTTCTTTTTTTGCGCCCAAAGCCATATACAAACGGGTACAGGAAATGGCTGAAGCGCCCGCTCCATTCACCACAATTTTTACTTTGTCGATTTCCTTTTGAACCAATTCCAAAGCATTTATCAAACCGGCAGAAGAGATAATAGCCGTCCCATGTTGGTCATCATGCATGACCGGAATAGCTAATTCCGCCTTTAACCGGCGTTCAATCACAAAACATTCGGGCGATTTAATATCTTCCAAGTTTATTCCGCCGAAAGTGGGCGCAATGGCTTTCACCGCTGCGATAAACTTTTCCGGGTCTTTCTCATCAACTTCAATATCAAAAACGTCGATACCGGCAAATATTTTAAATAACAAACCTTTTCCTTCCATTACCGGTTTGCCGGCCAAAGCGCCGATATTTCCCAAGCCCAATACAGCCGTTCCGTTCGAAATGACGGCAACCAAATTACCCTTTGCCGTATAATCGTATGCCGTTTCCGAATTTTTCTCTATTTCCAGACAAGGCTCAGCCACTCCCGGAGAATAGGCCAATGAAAGATCGGCCTGCGTACTATATGGCTTGGTGGGAACAACCTCAATTTTACCCGGTTTACCCTCCGAATGGTAAAGCAAAGCCTTTTCTTTTGTAAATTTTATCATACAAATCTGTTTATAAATGAATAAAACAATTCAATTATTGAATGGCAAAATTACAATTTCTATTTGATTTACCTACATTTTTACCATATTTTATTAATTTTGTATTTAAATTTATTTATATGGAAGAAATTTTTCCCTTGGTAAACGAATCCGGAATGGTGACAGGAAAGGCAACACGCTCGGAATGTCACAGCGGTAGCAAAATATTACATCCGGTAGTCCATTTGCATATTTTTAACCACGCAGGAGAAATTCTCTTGCAAAAGAGAGCGATGAACAAAGATATTCAGCCCGGTAAATGGGATACTTCCGTAGGCGGACATGTCGATTATGGCGAATCAATCGAAGAAGCTCTGTTTCGGGAAGCAAGAGAAGAATTAGGCCTGACCAACTTCAATCCTGTTTTTATGCGTTCCTATATCTTTGAATCGGAGATAGAGAAAGAAATGGTTTACGCTTATAAAGCGGTTTATGAGGGACCGCTTTGTTTCGATAAAAAAGAAATAGACGAAATCCGTTTCTGGCAGCTAACCGAAATCTGTGAAAATTTAAATAAAGAAATTTTTACGCCAAACTTCGAAAATGAATTTTTATTCCTTCAATCTGCAAGCGCAGTCGAAACATCCTAATAATCGCAAATAAAAGACCGTGCACGTGCACGGAATACCGTTAATCAACCGTGCACGTACACGGAAAGCTACAATTAAAAAAAATAATTCTAAAAATACCATTAATATGGTATTTGATAATGCTTCAAATAATGCTAACTTTGCATCATAAATGATACAACGGATATATTATGGCTAAAATTGCAAAAAAACTAACGGAACTTATAGGGAACACACCGCTACTCGAATTGGGTAAAATTGAAAAACACTATCAATTGGAGGCGCAAATCTTGGCAAAACTCGAATACCTGAATCCGGCCAGAAGCGTAAAGGACCGTATTGGTCTTTCCTTGTTGGAAGACGCCGAAGCGCAAGGTATTCTTACGCAACAAAGTATTATTATAGAGCCTACGAGTGGCAATACGGGTATTGCCTTGGCTTTTATCGCCGCCTCAAAAGGATACCGGTTAATACTGACTATGCCTGATACCATGAGTATCGAACGCCGCAGTCTTTTGCAGGCTTTAGGTGCGGAATTGGTGCTCACACCGGGGTTTGAAGGGATGGGAGGCGCCATCCGGAAAGCGGAAGAACTACAGAAACAATATTCCAACTCATTTATCCCCCAACAATTTAAAAATCCGGCCAATCCGCAGATTCATCGCACAACCACAGCCGATGAAATTTGGCGGGACACCGATGGGAAAACCGATATTTTCATTTCTGCCGTAGGAACGGGGGGAACAATTACCGGGGTCGGAGAAATTCTGAAACGGTACAATCCCAACATCAAAGTGATTGCCGTAGAACCTTTCGATTCGCCGGTATTATCAGGTGGAAAACCCGGCCCGCACAAAATTCAAGGTATAGGCGCCGGATTTGTTCCGAAAGTATTTAATGCTAAAATTGTCGATGAAATAATCAAAGTGAAAAACGAGGAAGCATTTGAGACAAGCCGCTTGTTGGCCAAGAAAGAAGGACTTTTAGTGGGTGCATCTTCCGGGGCTGCCGCCTTTGCCGCTATACAGATTGCCAAACGGGTGGAAAACAAAGGGAAAAATATTGTGGTAATTTTGCCGGATACCGGAGAAAGATATTTGTCTACGCCGCTATTTCAAACGCCTGAAACTCCTACGCCTACCCCTAAATCCCCTGAAGGGGACTTGAAGTAGTGAGATTTTCATGAGAGTAAAAATAGGAAGGATAAAATTCAACAAATATGACAAATATTGATAATAAGTACACAGCCAAGTCCCCTTCAGGGGATTTAGGGGTAGTAACAGTCAACGGGAAATCACAGGAACTACAAAAACCTATAAATCTGGCGGAACTAATTGCTCTAAACAACATCACCCAACCGGACATGGTTTCTGTTCAGTTGAACGGAGAATTTGTATACAAAGAAGATTACGAATCCACCGGATTAAAAGACGGAGACGAAATTGACTTCTTGTATTTCATGGGTGGCGGTTAAAGAATTAAAAATTAAAAATTAAGAATTAAAAATTAAAAATTAGGAATTAGGAATTATATGGAGTTTCGGGAAGACCAAATTATCCGCTACAGCCGACATATCCTGCTTCAGGATGTAGGCGTGGAGGGTCAGGAAAAGATAAGCAACGGAAAAGTATTGGTTGTAGGAGCCGGAGGTTTGGGCGCTCCAGTCGCTTTTTATTTGGCGGCGGCAGGAGTCGGCACAATCGGCATCATCGATGGAGATGTGGTGGATTTAAGCAATCTACAAAGGCAAATCATTCATTTTACACAAGATGTGAATAAGCCCAAAGTAATTTCCGGCAAGGAAAAAATCAACCAACTAAATCCCGATGTGAATGTGATTACTTATCAAACGCTTCTGACTTCGGAAAATGCTTTGGAAATCATCTGTGATTATGATTTTATCGTGGATGGAACAGATAATTTTCCGGTCAAATGTCTGATTAACGATGCTTGTGTTATTGCCGGTAAACCATTCTCTCACGGAGGAATACTGCGATTTGACGGACAAACCTTGACTTATGTACCGGGCACGGCTTGTTACCGTTGCCTGTTCC
>JAITNQ010000052.1 GCA_031290435.1 Candidatus Symbiothrix sp.
ATTGATGTACTGATTGAAACGGAAGATTTGCCACCCGAGCAAAAAGGCGAACAGTTGATTGCTTTATGGGAAAATCTTGAAAAACTGTTTAACCGCAAAGTGGATTTGCTGACAGAAAACGCTTTGCATAATCCATTCTTAATAAAAGAAATAAATAAAACTCGCAAACTAATATACAATGGACAAAGTAAGCAAATATTTATTTGATATTCGACATTCCATATCTTTGATAGAGGAATTCCTGAAAAATACGAACACGTTTGCTGCGTATGAAAATGACATGAAAACCCAGAGTGCCGTTGAACGTCAATTGGCTATTATAGGTGAGGCGGTTAATAAGCTGAAACAGGAAACAAATAATTTTACTTTGACCAACACCAAGCAAATCATAGATTTACGAAACAGTATTATACACTCTTACGACAATATCGATAATTCTATTGTTTGGGTGATTATTAAACAGCATTTACTTGTTTTGAAGCAAGAAATAGAAAATATTTTACAATCGGATAATTGAGCAGAAAGACTTTATGGAACGATTTTTCATCTATTTATCCTACAATGGCGCCGCATATTGTGGTTGGCAGAAACAACCCAACGGGATTTCCGTACAGCAAAAAATAGAAGAGGGTTTGGAAATTTTTTTACGGAAACCGGTAGCCATCACCGGAGCCGGACGTACCGATGCCGGTGTTCATGCCCGGATAATGCTTGCTCATTTCGATTGGTATGGCGACGATTTCGATGCGGAATTTTTGTCCGAAAAATTAAATCGTTTTTTGCCTCAGGATATTTCCATTCAAAAAATCATTCGGGTTTCTTCCGAAGCACATGCTCGTTTTGACGCTATTTCAAGAACTTATCAATATTTTATTTCTTTTGAAAAAGACCCTTTTGCCTATCGTTTCCATTACCGGCTCAAACCGCCTTTGGATTTCGAGCTAATGAACGAAGCGGCTTCGGTTCTTGGGGAATACACCGATTTCACCAGTTTCAGCAAATCACATACGGATGTAAAAACCAACAACTGCCGCATCGCACAAGCAAAATGGACGCAGAGCGGCAAAGTATGGATTTTTACCATTACAGCCGACCGGTTTTTGCGGAATATGGTGCGTTCTATTGTGGGCACCTTGTTGGAAGTCGGGCGAGGAAAACTGTCAATCGAAGGTTTTCGACAGATTATCGAATTGAAAGACCGCACCAAAGCCGGAATGTCGGTTCCGGGAAATGCCTTGTTTTTAACAGATATCAAGTACCCGGAGTAAGCAGCATTTCTTCTAATTTCATCAACTCATTGCGATATTGGGCTGCTTCGAGAAATTCAAGTTTTTTAGCTGCTTCGAGCATCGACTTTTTCGTTTTGGCAATCGTTTTTTCCAAATCTTTTTTCGTCATGTATTGAACAACCGGGTCGGCGGCAATGTTCATTTCTTCTTTTTCGATATATGCTTGCGCCTCGGTTTTTTGTTCTTTCAGCAGGGTCGATTGTGTATTTTTGACGATTTGCTGTGGGGTAATGCCGTTTTTTTCATTGTATTGCAACTGTTTTTCACGTCTGTTTTGTGTTTCGTTGATGGTTTTCTGCATACTTTCCGTAATCCGGTCGGCGTAAAAAATGACTTTCCCATTGATGTTGCGGGCTGCGCGGCCTGCCGTTTGTGTCAACGAACGATGAGAACGCAAAAAACCTTCTTTATCCGCATCGAGAATGGCAACAAGCGAAACTTCAGGCAAATCCAATCCTTCCCGCAAAAGGTTTACGCCAATCAATACATCAAAATATCCCTGACGCAGTTTTTCCATGATTTCGATGCGTTCCAAAGTATCCACATCCGAATGAATATATGCGGTGTTGATGCCGAAACGGGCAAAATAAACATTCAGTTCTTCGGCCATTCTTTTGGTAAGCGTTGTGACTAAAGTCCGTTCTCCACATTCCGTTCGTTGATGAATTTCTTCCATCAAATCGTCGATTTGGTTCAAGCTCGAACGCACTTCAATTTCCGGGTCAAGTAATCCGGTAGGACGCACAACTTGTTCCGTGACGATGCCTTCGCACATTTGCAATTCAAAATCAGCCGGCGTAGCGCTCACAAAAATTTTCGGCAAAGTGAGCGATTCAAATTCGTCGAAAGTCAGCGGACGGTTGTCAATGGCTGCCGGAAGCCGGAAACCATATTCGACCAAATTGATTTTTCGCGAATGGTCGCCGCCGTACATGGCATGAATTTGCGGAACGGTAACATGACTTTCGTCAATGACGGTCAGAAAATCTTTCGGAAAATAATCAATCAAACAAAAAGGCCGAGTGCCCGGGGAACGTTGGTCGAAATAGCGGGAATAATTTTCAATTCCCGAACAATAACCCAATTCGCGAACCATTTCCAAGTCGTAAGTAACCCTTTCGTAGAGTCTTTTGGCCTCGTCGAATTGTCCCTTATCTTTGAAAAATTTCACCCTTTCACCCAAATCTGTTTCTATTTCTCCAAGAGCCTGATTGATGCGTTCACGGGTTGTGACAAAAATATTGGCAGGATAAATATTGTAATTGTCAAAAATTTCAATCGGACTGCCGGTCAAGGGGTCGAAAGTGTAAATTTCTTCAATTTCATCGCTCCAGAACAGGACGCGCAAAGCCAAATCGTCGTAAGCCAGATAAATATCGACTGTATCGCCCTGTACACGAAATTTACCTCTCGTAAATTCTATTTGATTTCGCGAATACAGGCTATCGACTAATTTCCGCAGAAAGACATTGCGAACAAAAGTTTGCCCTTTTTTGATGGAAATCATGCTTTCGCGAAAATCTTCGGGATTTCCGATACCATACAAACACGAAACAGACGATACGATAATTACATCTTCCCTACCCGAAAGAAGGGATGAAATTGCCGCAAGTCGGAGTTTATCAAGTTCCGAATTGATGGCTAAATCCTTTTCAATATAAGTATTCGTCGATGGAATATAAGCTTCCGGTTGATAATAATCGTAATAAGAAACAAAATACTCCACAGCGTTTTTGGGAAAGAAATTCTTAAATTCGGAATACAATTGGGCAGCCAATGTCTTGTTGTGACTTAAAACCAAGGTAGGTTTATTTAAGTTATTGATGACATTGGCAATGGTAAAAGTTTTCCCAGAGCCGGTTACGCCAAGCAAGGTCTGATAAGGCAATCCCTGATTGATGCCGTCAACCAGTTCTTTAATTGCTTCCGGTTGGTCGCCCGTAGGCTTGTAATCTGAAATCATTTCGAAATCCATAACGAAAAAATCAACTTTTTAATATTAGCATACAAAGCTAATAAAATAATTTTGCAAATTAGCCGATTGATTGCTACTTTTGTTCACGAATTAAGGATTATTTATAAAATCCTCAGGAAAAAATTAAAATAAATAATTACGAATGAAACAAATAACTTCCGAACAAGCCTTTATTCGCTTGTCAAATTATTGCAGCCGGACGGAGCGATGTATTTTCGACATCCGCCGGAAATTAATGGCATGGGAAATTCCGGGAAACGAACAAAACCAAATCATCAAAAAACTTCAACAGGAGAAATTTTTAAACGAAAGTCGTTACTGTCGGGCTTTTGTCAATGATAAATCCAAATACAACCGCTGGGGCGCTTACAAAATCAAAGTTGAACTGATGAAAAAGCAAATATCCGAAGATCTTATCCGCGAAGCCCTCGAAAACCTTCAACCGGAAGAAACTTTGGAACAACTTTGCCGTCTTCTCGAACAGAAAAAGAAGTCGGTGAAAGGAAAAAATGACTTCGAAATCAAGCAAAAACTTATGCGATTTGCTGCAGGACGGGGTTTCTCACAGGAAGATGTGGAGAAAGCTTTATTTATCTTGGGTAAAAACTTTTTTTGAGAACAAATACTTCTCGCGTCACTTATTATTTTTCATATATCAGACGTTCTATTGTTTCGATAAATTGGCGGGTAGGTTCATATTATTTCAATTCCTTCTCGTTCAACATTATAACGCAATAATGAAGGATGCGAATACCAATCTTTTACTGTATATACCATTGCGTTTATCACAGCATTATACTTTAGTCCCAATTCATCAAAAGGGTAGGCATATTTATCAAAATCCTCGTTAAAATTGCGTTTTTCCTTATTTACCAACACAAGCAAATCCCAATCCGAATCGGGATGTGCATCTCCACGCGCCTGCGAACCAAACAAAATCAGTCTTTCATTTGGAATTAATTGCCGTTTGAGTTGGCGAATATTTTCGAGAATTTGCCGGTTCATTTTATTTCTATATA
>JAITNQ010000066.1 GCA_031290435.1 Candidatus Symbiothrix sp.
AAAACGGCTTTCTGAGCATCTCGAACGACGCTTTTAGAAACGGTTTCCTATTCCGTTACCTCTGTTTTGTTGGTTTTAGGTTTGCCGTCGAGGAAATGTTTCTTCAATTCCCCGTACACGGCTTTGGCGCCGGGAATGTCCTGAAACAAAGTACTCTATTGCAAAGAAAAAGAGAACCGCAAAGAGACGTCTAAAAGCCGTTTATAATGGCATTCCGACAATCCCTTTGCGGTTCTCTCGTTTCTTTGCGGTTCAAAAGCGGTTTAAAAGCAGTTCAAAAATTCACCTCTTTTTTACCTGTTCGGCCAAGTCCTCTGCTGCTTGCTGCGTTGGCGCTTCGGTGTAGATACGGATAATCGGCTCGGTGTTCGATTTCCGGAAATGCACCCATTTGTCGGGAAAATCAATTTTCACGCCGTCGATGTCATTTACCGGATAACCGGCATATTGTTTTTTGATCGCATCCAACAAAGCGTCCACATCCGTATCCGGCGTCAAATCCATGCGCTGTTTTGCCATAAAATAAGTTGGATACTGGGCGCGCAAGGCGCTTACGGTTTTGCCTGTTTGCGCTAAATAAGTCAGAAAAAGACCGATTCCTACCAAAGCATCCCTTCCGTAGTGGGAAGCCGGATAGATAATGCCGCCATTGCCTTCACCGCCGATCACGGCGCCTGTTTCTTTCATTTTAGCCACCACATTCACTTCTCCCACGGCAGAAGCGGTATAGGTTTTCCCGTATTTTTCGGTAACATCGCGTAAGGCGCGGGTCGAACTCAGGTTGGATACCGTATTTCCGGGCGTATGCTGTAAAATATAGTCCGCAACAGCGACTAAAGTATATTCTTCACCGAACATTTCACCTTTCTCGGTGATAATAGCCAAGCGGTCTACATCGGGATCGACCACAAAACCTACATCTGCTTTTTGGTCTTTCACCAAATGGGCGATTTCCGTCAAGTGTTCCGGAAGCGGTTCCGGATTGTGGGCGAAAATGCCGGTAGGTTCCGCGTTCAGTTCGATAATGTTTGCTACGCCCAAAGCTTTTAACAGTTCAGGTAAAACAAGCCCGCCCACCGAATTGACCGCATCGAAGGCTACCGTAAACCGGGCTTTCCGGATGGCGTCGACATCGACCAAGTCTAAAGCCAAGACATGTTCTATGTGTTTTTGGGTATAGGAATTATCCGTTTTTATTTTTCCCAACTGTTCAACCCCTGCAAATTCGAAAGCTTCCGCTTCGGCGATTCTCAAGATTTCGTTCCCCTCTTCCGCATTCAGGAACTCCCCTTTTTCGTTCAGTAATTTCAAAGCGTTCCATTGTTTCGGATTGTGGGATGCGGTCAGAATAATTCCTCCTGCCGCTTTTTCCATTACCACAGCCAATTCCGTTGTCGGAGTGGTTGCCAAGCCGATATCCGTAACATTGAACCCCATTCCGCTTAATGTACCGGATACAATATCCCGGACCATTTCGCCGGATATACGTGCATCGCGACCCACTACAATGGTGTTGGAAGCGGTTTTTTTAGACTTGATCAACGTGGCATAAGCTGCCGTAAATTTCACTATATCAATGGGAGATAAACCATCTCCGGATTTTCCGCCTATGGTGCCGCGGATACCTGAAATAGACTTAATTAAAGACATATATTACGAATTAAAACTGAAAACTGGTATATTGTAAGTTTTTGTAAAATATCGGCCGTACATTTTGCCCATCGGAGTAGGAACCCTCTGACGACGGAATGATTATATCTACAATGGCATGTTCTCCTACATACAACAAGGGATATACCCAACCGGTACATACGATGCTGTACAGACCCTGATAAGTTTGAGAAAGTCCATATTTGAATTCTTCAGGATAAAGCATAATAGGCTCATAATAGCCATTTAACGAATCATTCTGAACAGCATATTTAACATCCCAACTGTGGTCATACCGAACCGTGATGGTTTGACGGGGGAGGGCTCGGACGCCATTTCCAGAGTCAACGACATGAATATAAACACCTTCGTTGGTTTTGAAGTATTCTTTTTCGTTGAAAACCCCATTTTTCGGATAGGTTTCCAATATAACCAGACCATTAGCGGCAATAAAGCGCTCTATCGCCTTTTTCTCCTCTCTAAGCAATTCCTGCCGACTTTTCTGGTCGTTACAAGAAACGAATAAATAAGAAAAACAAACAATTGCCGACATATAAATCAAAAAACTATTTTTGCGCAATAATGCGGCTAAATTCACACGACAGAAAAGTATCTTCATAAATTTTTTAAGTAAAATTTTGCTGCAAAAGTAATTAAAATATTTCTTACTACCATTTGCATTTGTATTATAAAAACTTAATTTATATCAATAAATGCTTGTAGCGGGGCAAAGCCTCTTCAAAAAGTGCTACCGCTTCCTCCAGACTGCCTTGAAATTCACCGCCTGAAGCATTCAAGTGACCGCCGCCATTAAATATTTCTTTGGCAAATTGGTTGCTTGGAAAATTGCCGGTCGACCGCAATGAAATCCTGACCATATCCTTTTCTTCCCTGAGAAAAGCAGAAAAAACAATCTTATCAATAGTCAATGGAATATTTACAAACCCTTCCGTATCACCCTTTTGCGGATTAAACTTCAGGTGTTCTTCCAAAGACAAAGTCATCAGAGACGTCTTATAGGTTTCGTACAGTTTCATTTTCCGGTAAAGCATAAATCCTTCCAAGCGTATGCGATCTTTCGCGTAATTGCCGTACACTTTCGAATAAATAGCGTCCTTATCAATCCCCTTATTCAATAACTCACTGATTATATAGTAGATAGCCGGATTATTCGAATTATAGGTAAAAGCGCCGGTATCGGTCATCATCCCTGTATAAATACATTCGGCACAGGATTTATTTACGTATTCGTATCTGCCCATCCGGCAGATAAAACGGAATATCAATTCGCTGGTAGAAGATATTTCCGGGTGCGAAATGGTTACATCACAAAAAGTTTCCGGATAGGGATGATGGTCTATCAATATTTTTTTTGCAGCTGCATCTCTTACCCTATCCTCCAAGCGGTTTATTCTTTTTAAAGTATTGAAATCCAAGCAGAAAATCAGTTCTGCCGCTTCAATGGTTTCTTTCGTTATTTCCGGACTTTTTTCCTCAATGATGATATCGGCAGCGCCATCCATCCATTGCAAAAATCCGGGGAACTCATTGGGTACTATCACATTTACCATTTTCCCCGATTCCAACAAAAAATGGTACAAGGCAAGCGCTGAACCCAAGGCATCGCCATCCGGTGAAATATGTGTGACAATAACAATTTTATCGTATTTGTCCGTCAATTTTTTTGCTTTTTGAATGCTTTCTTCTGCTATAATTTTGTTTAACATTTTTTCTGTCGTTCAATTGTAATCAATGCGGACAAAGGTAGTAAAATACTTGCAATGCTACAAGCAAGAAAAGCAAATAGAGGTAGATTATTCGTTTTTTTACCAGCAACAACAGCAAAAAGACGATAAGTCCCGACATACAAATCGTATCATACAAATCCAATCGGATATTGTCAACCAATCCGTGCGGAACGGCTTCTAAGTTTTCTAATGCTGAAATAAAAAAAGTCAATAGCTTGTTAACCGGAAACATAAGCCACGCATGGGTTCCTAACAAGCCCTGCAAAACCAGGGAAAAGGGAAGAAGAAATAACAACAAGCCCGTCAAAGGAATCGCAACGAGGTTGGTAAGTAAATAAAGGAGCGGAAACTGGTGAAAATAATACATGCTTATCGGCGCTGTTCCCAATTGGGCGGAAGTGGAAACACAAGACAAATCCCAGATGTATTTGACAAGCGGATTCCGGGATTCATGCAAGGCTGTCAGGTGCGGATTGATCAGCAAAATGGATAACACAGCCGAAAAACTGAGCTGAAAGCCCACATCAAACAAATACAAGGGGTTGTATAGCAGCATGAAAAAGGCGGCGGCGCCCACCGTATTCATCGTAAAAGCCCTCAACAGGAAACCGTTGCCGATACCCCATAAACTCAACATAATAGCAGCCCGAATTACCGATGGTCCCATCCCTGTCAGAAAAACGAATAGCCACATCAACGGAATAATAATCAATTGCTTTGCCATCATTCCTTTGCGACTGTTACCCAAAAAAGAAAAGATAAAAAAAAGCATTCCATAAATAATGGAAAAATGCAATCCGCTGACCGACAGGATATGCGCACTTCCCGTTGCAGAAAAAGTCTGCCGCGTGTCGGCATCCAATTCAGTGACAGAACCAAACAGAATGGCTGCTGCAACGAAAAACGATTTTTCGTCCGGAATAAGTTTCCGCAACTGCGCCAAGAAAACGCGCCGGTATTGCAGGGAGGTAAACCGGATATTGAACTCTTGACCGTCGGAATGTGTTGTTTTTCGCCAATTTCCACGATAGACAAAGGCGCTGGCGGCTATACCTTGTTTGCGAAGCGACATCCGGTCGGTTTTTTCAAACTGCGCCTTGATGACAAGCCGGTCTGAAGGGCGTAAAGTGGCGGCAATACTATCTGCCGGTACGTAGATAATGGCCTTTTGACCGTTTACCTCAACCTTGCACAACCATGTTTTAGGCTTTCTCACAGGGTCATCAATGATTCGGACATTGTATTCCTTTACGCTCGCGTCTCCCTTCCATTCCGACTGCATCCAACGAGATGAGGTGCAGATACCGGCTACAGAAACGCAAAGCAACGACAAGCCGAAGCCAAACAACCATCGCCGGTTAAAAGAGCCGCTTAGCCGTGAAATGAAAGAAACGCCAATAAAAGGAAAAGAAAAAACAGCCAAATAAACCCAGTAAGGCATAAAATCCCAATATACCTGAATAATTATCCCAGGAATAAAAAAGAGTATCAATCGCAGGAATACTGCTTGCCTTAAAGTTTTGGTCATGTTTGGTTAATTAAAAAAATCCGCTCACATACGCCTATCGGCGCTGTATATTTATATTTCCTGTTTCATTTGCCTGATTTTTTCAATTGGATTTTCGGCTTTGAATATCGAATTACCGGCAACTAAAATATCCGCTCCGGCCTCGACCATCCATCTACCGCTTTCAATATCAATACCACCGTCTACTTCAATCTTAGTCTGTAGGCCTCGCGAAACAATCAGTTCCTTCAGCCGTCGTACTTTTTCGATTGAACGGGGAATAAATTTCTGTCCGCCAAATCCCGGATTGACAGACATAATCAATACAAAATCAGCTTCTTCAATGATGTCTGTCAGCAATTCGACCGGTGTATGCGGATTCAGCGCAATACCGGCTTGCATACCGGCTTCTTTTATTTTCAGGATCGTTCCGTGTAAATGCGGACAGGCTTCGTAATGAACGCTCAGCATACTTACACCCAAATCCCGGAACCGTGTAATAAACTTTTGCGGCTCAACAATCATCAGATGCGCATCCAAGGGCTTCACCGAAAATTCAGCCAAATGTCGGATCACAGGAAAACCCAAAGAGATGTTCGGGACAAAGACGCCATCCATCACATCTACATGCAACCAATCGGCTTCACTTTGGTTAATCATCTCTATATCGGATGCTAAGTGCAAAAAATCCGCCGACAGTAACGAAGGAGCAAGAATACAAGACATAGTTTGTTATTTTAGCGTGTTGTCCCACCAAGACTCGAACTTAGGCTGGCTGAACCAAAATCAGATGTGCTACCACTACACCATGGGACAATCATACTGCTTTTTTAGAAAAGCGCTGCAAAGATACGACTTTTTATTAAATATACAAATTTTTAAAATAAAATTCCGCCGATCCACTGCTAATAATCCAAACTCTTTCTATATCTTACTATCTTACCCGATGACCGCATTGTTTGTAATCCGGTTTTCAGTTTTATTCAAACTCTATACGCATTACTGAGTATTTTGCTGTTTTGGTACCAGTAGAATTCGAAAGCGTTACAGTAGTTGCTGTGCGACCGAGTATATATATAGGTGCATAACCTGCACTACCGGGAGCATTATCATAATAAGAACCGTTCACTAAATATATTGTCTTTTCCGGATCAGTTGCTTGTTTTTTATAGTCTATAAACTTGGTACCGTTGCTATAATTGCCGCTTGTGAAGTCGATATATTTTATCTTCAATCCTGCTGCTGTTGCTCCTTTTAGAATGTTTGCCGCTTGTGCAGTCGCCCACTGGTTTCCGTCACTCACTAAGACACTTTTATCTGCCGGTGCATTTGCAATTTTCTCGCCGGTCACAGCTTCTTTTGCGATCAGATCACTTTTCACTCCTTTTTTATCTATATCCAGGGTATAAGGATCAAGGGTAGTACCCGATCCGTCTCTTTTCAATGCGCCATTCGGTGTGGGACCTACCACTTCATTACCCACGATAGTATCTCCTGAAAAAGAAGAGCCGTCCGGTAGTTTTATCCATTTATTCTCAGCGTAATAGTAAACACCCTTATCCAAGACGGCACTCGTGTTGTAAACCATCATACCATTGGGGGGAGTCGTTCCGTTCAATGGATCGGTATCGGAAGATAGCATTACCCGGGGAAGCGCCAATCCCCTATTCCCGTCATTCTTTGTGTCGGTTTCATTCAAATCCAATACAGCGGAAGAATGAGCGTTTTCCGAACCTCCAATTCTTACTTGAGCGCTTGTTTGCAGCGTATTAATGGAAAATATTCCTAAAAATACATAAATTAAAATTCGCATCATTTTGAATTATTTATT